>PFKL01000104.1 GCA_002784245.1 Comamonadaceae bacterium CG_4_10_14_3_um_filter_60_75 | reverse complement strand
GCAGCAGGACATGGTCCAACTGCTGCGCGATTGTCTGAGCGGCCAGATCCGGCTCGACGCGCTGTGCATCGAAGGCGCGCTGCTACGCGGACCCCAAGGCAGCGGTCGCTTCCACATGGTTGCGGGCACCGGCGAGCCGATGATCCACTGGGTCAAGCAACTGGCGCAAGTGGCGCGCCATGTGCTGGCCATTGGCAGTTGCGCCGCGTGGGGCGGTGTCACTGCCAACGGCAACAACCTCAGCGAAGCGTGTGGCCTGCAATACGAAGACGAGCACAAAGGCGGCTTGCTCGGCGCCGACTTTGTTTCTCAGAGCGGCCTACCGGTGATCAACGTGGCGGGCTGCCCCACGCACCCGGACTGGGTGATCGACACCCTGACGCTGCTTGCGGTCGACAGCTTGCACGAACAAGACCTGGACGACCTCGCGCGACCGCGCTTTTACGCTGACCAACTGGTGCACCACGCCTGTCCGCGCAACGAATATTACGAATACAAGGCCAGCGCCGCGCAGCCTACCGACCTGGGCTGCCTGATGGAAAACCTGGGCTGCAAAGGCACGCAAGCCCATGCTGACTGCAACATCCGCCTGTGGAACGGCGAAGGCTCGTGCCTGCGCGGTGGCTACGCCTGCGTCAACTGCACCGCGCCGGGATTCCAGAACCCGGGCCACGCGTTTCATGTCACGCCCAAGCTGGCTGGCATTCCAGTGGGCTTGCCCAGCGACATGCCCAAGGCCTGGTTTGTGGCGCTGGCCTCTCTGTCCAAAAGCGCCACTCCGCGGCGCGTCAAGATCAACTCGCGCAGCGACCATGTGCTGGTGCCGCCGGTGGTTCGCGGCAAGCCACACAAGTAAGCCATGACGCGCCGTATTCTTGGCCCATTCAACCGTGTCGAAGGCGACCTGGAAGTTCAGGTTGACGTGACGGACGGACGCGTCGCGCAAGCGCAGGTCAATTCCCCCATGTTCCGCGGTTTCGAGCGCATGTTGCTGGGGCGCGCGCCGATGGACGCACTGACCATCGTGCCGCGCATCTGCGGCATCTGCTCGGTGTCGCAATCGGTGGCGGCGGCGCGCGCGTTGGCCGACGCCAGCGGCGTGGTAATGCCAGCCAACGGCATGCACGCCACCAACCTGATGCTGGCCTGCGAAAACCTGGCCGACCACCTGACGCATTTTTACGTTTTCTTCATGCCCGACTTCACCCGCGCACCCTATGCCAAACGGGCGTGGTTCGCTGAAGGCCAGCGTCGTTTTGGCGCGCTGATCGGCAGCTCCCCGGGCAACGGTTTGCACAACCGCGCTGCGGTGGCGGCGCGCGCACGCTGGTTCGAGGTGATGGGCACACTGGGCGGCAAATGGCCGCACACGGGTTCGATCCTGCCTGGCGGCAGCGCGCGTACGATCGAAGCGACTGATCGCGTGCGTCTGCTGTCGCGCCTGCGCGAGATGCGCACGTTTCTCGAGGCCACCTTGTTCGGGGCGCCATTGGAAGAAATCGCTGCGCTGGACACAGCCGCTGCGTTGGCCGCTTGGCACCGCCGCGCTGCGGGCAGTGACATGGCCTTGTTTTTAGACATTGCCGAAGACACCCAGCTGTCGGCACTGGGCCAAGGGCCGGGGCGCTACCTGAGCTACGGCGCGTTTACCGACGCGCAGAACTTGCCTGTCTTGGGAAAAGGTGTCTGGGATGCCAACTCGGCGCGCACACAGCCACTTGATACGACGCAGATCACCGAAGACACGCGCTACGCCTGGTATCGTGCCGACAGCGGCAAGACGCCGCTACACCCAAACGTGGGCATCACCGACCCCGATGCCGACAAACCCGGTGCCTACAGCTGGAATAAGGCCCCGCGCCTGGGCGGCCAGGTGATGGAAACCGGTGCACTGGCGCGCCAGCTGGTCGACGGCCAGCCCCTGGCGCGCGCCCTGGTGGCGCAGACGGGTGGCAACGTGCAAACCCGTGTGCTGGCGCGCTTGATCGAGATCGCGCGTATCCTGCCATTGATGGAACAATGGCTGCATGCTCTGGTGCCCCGAGAACCCTTTTATGTGGCGCACACGCTGTCCGATGCAGCACAAGGGGCGGGCCTGACCGAGGCCGCGCGCGGGTCGCTGGGGCATTGGGTCAGCATCGAGAACGGCCGCATCAACCGCTACCAGATCATTGCCCCCACCAGCTGGAACTTTTCGCCGCGCGATGCGGCGGGCACACCCGGCGCGCTGGAAGCCGCGCTGGTCGGTGCACCGATGGATACTGCCGACAGTCAGGACAGCGTCGCGGTGCAACACATCGTGCGCTCGTTTGACCCCTGCATGGTCTGCACCGTGCACTGACACAGCGTCGCCCCATGTCGCCCCACTCCCGCCTGCCCGACGTACCGCCCGCCAACGAACTCGAAGGCGTGGGAGAGGACACCTGGCTGGACGTGATCCACAAGATGGAAGAGGTGTACTCCGAGCTGGTCGCCGACGAGGTCGAACTGGAAGAAAAAAACGCCCAGCTCGAGCAATCGCAGCAGTTCATCTTCAGCCTGCTGAGCGCCATGAGCGACGTACTGATTGCCTGCAACCAGCACGGTCTCATCGAGGAAACCAACGCGGCCTTGTGTGAACTGGTAGGCCTTTCGGAACCCGAGCTGCGCGGGCGGCCGGTGACTGACCTGCTGGCCGACGCACAAAGCGTGCAGCGCTGGCAACTGGCCACGTTTCACGCCGCCGCGCACGACATGGCGCCGGTGGAGATCAACCTGCGCGACGCTGCGGGTCAGCCCATCCCGGTCGACATGAACTGCACGCCGCGCCTGGACAGCGTAGGCCACCCGGTCGGACAGGTGATGGTCGGGCGGCCCATGGGCGAACTCAAGCGCGCCTACCGGCAACTGCGCGAAGCACACGAAGCGCTGAAGACGGCACAACAACAGTTGCTGCAATCGGAAAAAATGGCATCTCTCGGGCGGCTGGTGGCCGGCGTAGCGCACGAGCTCAACAACCCGATCAGCTTTGTGCTGGGCAATGTGCATGTGCTGCAGCGCTACAGCACCCGCCTGACGCGTTACCTGCACGCGCTGCATCAGCTCGACCTGCCCGAGCCCCTGCAGGCGCTGCGCAAGGAACTGCGCATCGACACCATGACCGCCGACCTGCCGTCGCTGATGGACGGCACGATCGAAGGCGCCAAGCGCACCACCGAGATCGTCAACGGTCTAAAGCGGTTCTCAATTGCCGGCAAGGAAGAGATCGCGCCGGTGGAGCTCAACGACGTGGTCGAACGCGCCATCCATTGGGTGCAAAAGGGCACCGCGCCGCATTTTGGAATCCAGTGGCAGCACGGCCCAGACTGCGTTGTGCAGGGCAATGCCGGGCAGTTGTTACAGGTGCTGATGAATCTGATTCAAAACGCCTGCGACGCGGCCAGTGAGGGCACGCAGCCCATGCTCAAAATCAGTATGACGCGCGGCGATAACCACGTCGCTCTGCAATTTGCCGACAACGGCCCGGGCATTGCGCCCGAACATTTGTCCAAGGTGTTTGACCCGTTCTTCACCACCAAAAGCGTCGGCAAGGGCACCGGGCTGGGCTTGTCGATCAGCTACGGCATCGTCGAACAGCACGGCGGGCGCTTGAGCTGCGCCAACGGCCCTGACGGCGGGGCTGTGTTTACCTTGCACTTGCCACTGCTCAAAGCCGCAAACGTCGCTTGAGGCGCACAAGCCAGCCGCCGCGCGGGTTCAACCTGACAACACCACGATCGGGCACACACAGCACCGGGATCGAATAGCCTCAGCCCAACCCCAGGCGCGCCAGTTTCATGCGTAAGCCCACGCGCGTCAGACCCAGCTCTTCGGCGACGCGGGTTTTGTTGCCCTGGTGACGCACCATCGCGGCACGGATGAACTGGGCTTCAACATGGTCGAGGTGATGTTTCAGAAAACCGCTGGCATCGCCGTCATCCGGTGCCGATGCAGCGAGCTCCTGCAATGCGGGCCCTTGCCGCACGCGGGGTGACAGCAGCTCGGGCCCGAGCGTCAGGCCGTCAGCCAGCGCCAACGCACGGCGAATTTCGTTGTGCAACTCGCGCACATTGCCAGGCCAGCTGTGTCGGCAGAGCACGTCAAGTGCCGCAGGCGTGAACTTGCGGCCCACCAAGGGCGCGTTTTTCAGCAGGTCGGTGACGATCAGCGGGATGTCTTGCGTACGCTCACGCAACGCAGGCAAATACAGCGTGATCCCGGCCAGCCGGTAATACAGGTCCTCGCGAAAGCGGCCGCTGGCCACGTCGGCTTCGAGCTTGCGGTTGGTGGCGGCAATGACACGCACATTGACCGCCACCGAG
>PFKL01000227.1 GCA_002784245.1 Comamonadaceae bacterium CG_4_10_14_3_um_filter_60_75 | reverse complement strand
GCTTTATTGCCCGCAGTAAGGCCGTCAGCGCGGTGCGCGACTTCATGGTGACCCACGACTTTCTGGAAGTCGAAACGCCGATGCTGCACCCGATACCCGGTGGCGCCAACGCCAAGCCCTTCACCACCCACCACAACGCGCTGGATCAGCAAATGTTCTTGCGCATTGCGCCCGAGCTGTACTTGAAGCGCCTGATCGTCGGCGGCTTTGATCGTGTGTTCGAGATCAACCGCAGCTTCCGCAACGAAGGCATCAGCGTACGCCACAACCCCGAGTTCACCATGATGGAGTTCTACGCGGCGTATTGGGACTACCAGGATTTGATGGCGTTTACCGAAGCGCTGATCCGCGATGCCGCCCAGCGCGCCTGTGGCAGCCTGCAACTCAGTTACGCGGGCAAACCGGTGGACCTGAGCCAGCCGTTTGAGCGCCTGACCATTCACCAAGCCATCTGCAAATACACCGAAGCCGGCCAGATGCAAGACGACGGCTCGGGCCTGAAGGTGGACAGTGCCGAGTGGCTGCGCAGCGTGCTGCCCAAGCTGGGCATCACCGAGGCCAAACACCACATCAGCACGCGCAGCCTGCCCAGTTTGCAGGTCCTGTACTTTGAAGAAACCGTGGAAGAAAAGCTCTGGCAGCCGACCTTCATCATGGAGCACCCCACTGAAATCAGCCCGCTAGCGCGTGCCAACGACGCTCGCCCCGAAGTGACCGAGCGCTTTGAGCTCTACATCACCGGGCGCGAGTTTGGCAATGGCTTCAGTGAGCTCAACGATGCCGAAGAGCAAGCCGCGCGCTTTGCAGCGCAAGTAGCGGCCAAAGACAGCGGCGACGACGAAGCCATGTACTTTGATGCCGACTTCATCCGCGCGCTGGAATACGGCATGCCCCCCACCGGCGGCTGTGGCGTGGGTCTGGACCGCCTGATGATGTTGCTGACCGACAGCAGCAGCATCCGCGACGTAATTTTGTTCCCCGCGCTGCGCCGGGAAGTTTAAGCATAATTGGCCTCTAGCCCCTATATAACAAGCGCTAGCAGCTATTTATTTTGAAGCGCTTTAGTCGTCTGACTGGCGACTGAAGACCTTTGAAACTGGTTTCTCTGCATGTGTTCGAGGTTGAAAATCAACCAGCTTATGGTTGATTTTCAACCACTAGAATACACACCATGCACAACAGACACGTCGCCACGCTGCTTCAATCCGCCTTGGATGACACACCGGTGGTGGTCATCCACGGCGCCCGCCAAAGCGGCAAAAGCACCTTGGCACAGTTGCAGTCAAGCAGCAATGGCATCCCCCGGCGCTACCTGACGCTGGACGATGCGGTGGTCTTGAATGCCGCCAAGTCAGACCCCAGCGGCTTTATTGCTGCGCTTGACGGCCCGATCACTCTTGACGAAATACAACGCACACCCGAACTGTTCTTGCCCATCAAGGCAGCGGTAGACCGCCAGCGCCAGCCAGGACGCTTTTTGTTGACGGGCTCTGCGGACGTTTTGCTGCTGCCCGGCTTGGCCGACTCACTGGCTGGGCGTATGCAAGTGCTGTCTTTGTGGCCGCTGTCGTGCGCCGAGCAGGCTGACAGCGCCGAACTTAACCGGGCTGATGCCCTGTTTGAAGGTGATTGGCAAGCACTGAACCTGCAAGCATGCGATCGGCAAACGCTGATGACCCACCTGCTTGCCGGGGGCTTCCCCGAGGCCATCGCGCGCAGCAATGCAGCACGACGCACGGCCTGGTTTGATGCTTACGTTCAAGCCGTATTGCAGCGTGACGTGCGTGACCTGGCTCAGATCGAGCAGTTGACAGAAATCCCGAACCTGCTGCACTTGCTGGCCACACGCAGCGCCACGCTGCTCAATTTTGCTGAGCTTTCGCGCACCGCTGGTCTGGCACAAAGCACGCTCAAGCGTTACTTTGCCTTGCTTGAAATGCTGTTTTTGGTGACGCGTGTGCAACCGTGGGAGCGCAACCCCAGCAAGCGTTTGGTGAAAGCGCCCAAAGTATTTTTGCCAGACACTGGCCTGCTGTGTCACCTAATGGGCATCACGCAAGATGGACTGGCCGCCAAGCCCGGTTTGCCTGGCGGATTGGTGGAAACTTTTGTGTTGACCGAGTTGCTCAAGCACCTGGCGTTCTCACAGCACGGTTTGACACTGTGGCACTACCGCACCCAATCCAACATCGAGGTGGACTTTGTTCTGGAAAATCGACAGGGTCACATCACCGGCATTGAAGTCAAGGCCAGCGCCACCGTGGACAGCAAAGATTTCAAGGGGCTACGCCATTTGCAAGAAACCGAGGGCAGCAAATTTCAGCAGGGCATCGTGCTGTACAGCGGGCGTGAATGGGTGCCATTTGGCAGCAAACTGTGGGCCGTTCCACTGTCGATGTGGTGGTCAAAACCGCCTGCCTGAACAGTGCGGCCTATCTTCCCCATGAAATACCTGCAAGGCTACCCGGCAGACACGCTGGCTCAGGTGGAAAAGCTGCTGGCCGAGGACCGCGTGGCCGACTGGCTGCTGCAAAAATACCCGCAGGCGCACACGGTGCGCACCGACCGCGCGCTGTTTGACTATGTGCAGGCGCTCAAAGCCGAGTACCTGCGCAGCGCCGAGCCGCTGGGCAAGGTGCTGTTTGATGCCAAATTGCATGTGGTCAAAAACGCGCTGGGCACGCACACCACGGTGTCGCGCGTGCAGGGCAGCAAGCTCAAGGCCAAACGCGAAATCCGCGTCGCCACGCTATTCAAGGCCGTGCCGGATGCGTTCTTGCGCATGATCACCGTGCATGAACTCGCCCACTTGAAAGAGCGTGCGCACGACAAGGCGTTTTACAACCTGTGCAGCCACATGGAGCCGCGCTACCGCCAGCTGGAGTTTGAAGTGCGGGTGTATTTGACGCACCTGGACACGGCGGGAGCGCGGTTGTGGGAGCCCACTGTGGGAGTTGATGCTGATTGCGGCAATGGGCAGCGGTTGTGGATGCCGCCTCAGTGATGCCCGCAGCTGCTGCCAGCCTTCTCAGGCATCGGCGCGTCACGATCAACGCCGGCAGCTGTCAAACGCTCTGAATAATCGGCCCACAACTTGTCTTGCTGCGAGCCCAGAAAGTACAGGTAATCCCAGGAGTAAATACCGCTGTCATGACCATCGGAAAACGCGGGCTGGATCGCGTAATTGCCCACCGGCTCCAGACCACTGAGTGTGACGTCGCGTTTGCCGGTTTGCAGCACTTCCTGCCCCGGGCCGTGGCCAGCCACTTCGGCTGACGGGCTGTACACGCGCATCAGCTCAAACGGGATGCGAAAGGTCAGGCCGTCTGAAAAACTGACCTCCAGCACGCGCGAGGCGCTGTGCACCGTGATGTTTTCAGGGGTGGGGGCACCTGTTTGCAAACCTGCCATGAGAGAAACTCCTTTGATTGACGATCACACCAGCACGCGTTCAATGCCGCCATTGTTGGCCTTGCTCACGTACTCGGGCAACCAATCTTTGCCCAAAATCTGATTGGCCATTTCAACGACGATGTAGTCGGCCTCCAACAAGCCGTTTTGCAGATCGTCTTCATAGCGTTTCAGGCCCTGCAAACAACTGGGGCAACTGGTCAGAATCTTGACGTTCTCTTTGGCACCGACCGCACCGCTGGCACGCAGGCTGGCCTCACCCTTGCGGATCGATTCTTCCTTGCTGAAGCGGATCTGCGTCGAGATGTCGGGCCGGGTCACGCCCAGCGTACCCGATTCACCGCAGCAGCGGTCGCTTTTGAGCACCTTGTCCCCACCAGCGCGCGCACCGTCTGCATCGAGTCGCCCAGCTTCATCGGGTTATGACACGGCTCGTGATAGAGGTAGCCGCCTTGACCCGCAGGCAGGGTGATGCCTTTTTCCAGCAAAAATTCGTGGATGTCGATGATGCGGCAACCCGGGAAAATCTTGCCAAACTCGTAGGTCTGCAACTGGTCATAACAGGTGCCGCAGCTCACCACCACGGTCTTGATGTCCAGGTAGTTGAGCGTGTTGGCCACGCGGTGAAACAGCACCCGGTTGTCGGTGATGATTTTCTCGGCCTTGTCAAAGTCACCGCTGCCGCGCTGCGGGTAGCCGCAGCACAAATAGCCGGGCGGCAACACCGTTTGCACACCCGCGTGCCACAGCATGGCCTGCGTGGCCAGACCCACCTGGCTAAACAAACGCTCACTGCCACAGCCGGGGAAGTAAAACACCGCTTCGGTCTCGGCGCTGGTCGCCTGCGGGTTGCGGATGATCGGCACGTAGTCCTTGTCTTCAATGTCCAACAGCGCGCGCGCTGTTTTCTTGGGCAGGCCACCGGGCATTTTCTTGTTGATGAAGTGAATCACCTGCTCTTTGATCGGCGCGGTGCCCAGCGTGGCTGGGGGCGCGTTGGTTTGCTTGCGCGCCAACACTTTCAGCAGGTCGTTGGCCAGGCGCTGCGCCTTGAAGCCGATGCCGACCATGCCGGCACGCACCATTTTGATGGTCTCAGGGTTGGTGGCGTTCAAAAAGAACATCGCCGTTGCGCTTCCCGGGTTGAAAGACTTTTTCCCCATCTTGCGCAGCAGGTTGCGCATGTTCATCGACACGTCGCCAAAGTCAATGTTCACGGGACAGGGCTGCAGGCATTTGTGGCACACCGTGCAATGGTCGGCCACGTCTTCAAACTCTTGCCAGTGCTTGATCGAGACACCACGGCGCGTTTGTTCTTCGTACAAAAAAGCTTCTACCAGCAGCGAGGTCGCCAGAATCTTGTTACGCGGGGAATAGAGCAAATTGGCGCGCGGAACATGGGTGGCACACACCGGTTTGCACTTGCCGCAGCGCAGACAGTCTTTGACGCTGTCGGCAATCGCGCCGATGTCGCTTTGCTGCATGATCAGCGACTCGTGCCCCATCAGGCCAAAGCTGGGAGTGTAGGCGTTGGTCAGATCAGCATGCAACAAATCAGGCTCTAGCCCTTTATCCGTCTGCGCAAGCAGCTCTTTATTTCGAAGCAACTTACCTTTATTGAAGCGCCCCTCAGGATCAACCTTGGCCTTGTAGTCGGTAAACGGCTGCAGCTCGGCGTCGCTCAAAAACTCCAGCTTGGTGATACCGATGCCGTGTTCGCCGCTGATCACGCCGTCGAGGCTGCGCGCCAGCGCCATGATGCGTTTGACCGCACCGTGCGCCGCCTGCAACATGGCGTAGTCGTCGCTATTAACGGGAATGTTGGTGTGCACGTTGCCGTCACCGGCGTGCATGTGCAGCGCCACCCAGACGCGGCCTTTGAGCACACGTTGATGAATCGCGTTGCACTCTTTCAAAATCGGCTCAAACGCCTGGCCGCTGAAGATTTGCTGCAGCGGCTGGCGGATTTGTGTCTTCCAGCTGGCGCGCAAACTGTGGTCTTGCAGCTGCGCAAACAGCGGCTCAACCTGCTCGAGCCAGCCATGCCAGAGCGTGCGCACCTCGGCCACCCGTTCCAGCGCTTGGGCAACCCGGTCTTCCAGCAGCTCGGCGGCTGAAACCTCATCAGCATCGTCCTGGCGGCCCAGCGGCAAATGGCCTTGGTTGAAGAATTCAGTCAGCGCGTCACACAGCGCCAGCTTGTTGCGCAAGCTGAGCTCGATGTTGATGCGCTCGATGCCGTCGGTGTACTCGGCCATGCGCGGCAGCGGGATCACCACGTCTTCGTTGATCTTGAAGGCGTTGGTGTGGCGGCTGATGGCCGCGGTGCGTTTGCGGTCCAGCCAGAATTTCTTGCGCGCCTCAGGGCTAATGGCAATGAAGCCTTCACCATGGCGCGTGTTGGCCATGCGCACCACCTCGCTGGTGACACGCGCTACCGCGTCGGCATCGTCACCGGCAATATCGCCAAACAGCACCATCTTGGGCACGCCGCCGTTTGCCGCACCCTTCTTGCTCTTGGTGGCGTAGCCCACCGCTTTCAAATAGCGGTCGTCCAGATGCTCCAGACCGGCGAGAACCACGCCGCTGCGCTTGCTCTCGGCAAACATGTAGTCTTTGATTTCGACAATGCTCGGTACCGCGTCTTTGGCATTACCAAAAAACTCCAGGCAAACGGTGCGGGTGTGCGCGGGCATTTTGTGCACGACCCAGCGCGCACTGGTGATCAGACCGTCGCAGCCCTCTTTCTGGATGCCAGGCAAACCGCTCAAGAACTTGTCGGTCACGTCCTTGCCCAGGCCTTCCTTGCGGAAAGTTTTGCCGGGAATGTCGAGCCGCTCGGTGCGCACCGGCGTTTTGCCGTCGGCCTCAAAGTAACGCAGCTCAAAGCTGGCCACATCCACGTCATGAATCTTGCCCATGTTGTGGTTGAGGCGCACCACCTCCAGCCACTGTGCCTGCGGCGTCACCATGCGCCAACTGGCCAGGTTGTCCAGCGCGGTGCCCCACAAGACCGCTTTCTTGCCGCCAGCGTTCATGGCAATGTTGCCGCCGATGCACGAGGCCTCGGCGCTGGTCGGGTCCACGGCGAAGACGTAGCCGGCGCGCTCTGCCGCGTGTGACACGCGGTTGGTCACGACGCCCGCCTCGGTCCAGACCGTGGCGACTTCGCGGTCCAGGCCAGGCAGCAAAACCTGTTCGACCTCGGTCATCGCTTCGAGCTTTTCGGTGTTGATGACGACACTCTTCCAGGTCAGCGGAATCGCACCACCCGTGTAACCCGTGCCGCCGCCGCGCGGGATGATGGTCAGGCCGAGCTCGATACAGCCCTTGACCAGGTGCGCCATCTCGGCTTCGGAATCAGGTGTCAGCACCACAAACGGGTACTCGACCCGCCAGTCGGTCGCATCGGTCACATGGCTGACGCGCGAGAGGCCGTCAAACTTGATGTTGTC
>PFKL01000032.1 GCA_002784245.1 Comamonadaceae bacterium CG_4_10_14_3_um_filter_60_75 | reverse complement strand
TCAGGCTGCGAAAGCGCGCGTCGGCCAGCCGGTACTGGGCATCGAGCAGGTCACGGCGTTGGCGCAGCAGGTTTTCCAGGGTTTGGGCGCCAAGCTCCCATTTTTTTTCTTCCACCGTCACCACTTCGGTGCGGTAGCGCACTTCTTTGTCCAGCGCTTGGGCATCGGCTTGCGCGCTGTTGTAGGCTGAATGCAGGCTTTGCCATTGGCGGCGCGCGGTTTGCCGACTGGCGGCCACATCTTCTTCTGCCGCCACCGCGCGGGCGGCATCGGCATTGGCACGTTTGAAGCTGCCCACCTCCAGCGGCATGGTCAGCCGCAAGGCGATGGCGCGGGTGGTCATGTCGCCGCTGCCGCCGTGGTTACTGAACACATCGGCACCGAGGCTCAGGGCGGGCAACAAATTGCGGTTGGCTTCGCGGCTGCTGGCTTGCAAGCTGAGCAAACGCGCTTGGGCGATGCGCACCGCCAGGGTCTGTTCAGGTTCCACATCTTGCCAGGCGGGGGTGGCAACAATCTGCGTGCCGACTTCGGGGTCCTGCCCGCTGGCGTCGCGCAAGTCGGCGCGGGTGTCGCCCAACTGGCCTTGCAGGCGGGCTTCTTCGGCTTGCAGGCGCGCCAAGTCACTTTCGGCCAAGGCCAAGTCCACGCCGGCGGTGCGGCCCAAATCCACCTCCTGGTGAATCCGTGCCACCGAGGCTTCAACCCGCTCGCGTTGGGTTTGCAGCGCCTGCGTTTGCAGTTGCAGCGCTTGTTTGCGTGTCAGGGCGCTGGCCGCCTGGTTCAGGCGCAAGAGCTGCTCTTGCCGCGCCAGCAGGTCCTGGGCATCGCGGTTGCCCTGCGCCTTCTCGCGCGAGGCAGCGATCACGCCAAACAAATCAATTGGCAGGCTGTAGCTGATGCCAACGCGGCTGATGTTGTCGTCCAGAATGGCGGGGGTCGGTTGGCCCGGGTAAAAGTAGCCCACCACATGTTTGCCCTCGTAGCTGGTTTGGTCCAGCAGCAGGTTGCCACGGCCAAAGTAGCGCGCAGTTGCGGCCGATGCGTCCTGATCGGCGGCTTGCAGCTGGGCTTGGCGCGAGCGAACGGCAGGGTGATCCAGCGCGGCTTGCAACACATCGCCCAAGGGGTTAGCGCTGGCGACCAAAGGTACAGCAAGTGCCAGCAGCAGGGCAAGGATGGCGGGTTGAGATAGTGAGCGCTTGACGCGTAGACGTGGCAGTTTGGAGAAGATGGGTGGTTTCATGGCAGTGGGGACGTGCGGATGCGCCAAAAGATGCAACCGACCTAAAAAAATTTGTCATCTTTTTGGTCGATCATGACCAAAAAGAGAATGTGCAACCTGGCCAGAAAAGACGCAGCGAACCGAACTCAGTTGAGTAAAACGTCAAACCCCAGCCCTTGCGCCACCCACCACGCACCGGCCAACAACATCACTGCGGCAAACGTGCGCCGACCTGGTAGCCAGGCATCCCAGCGCGAAAACCGCGCGATCATGGCGCTGGCTGCTGACGGCATGGCACCAGCCAACAGCAGCAAGGCACTGTGACCGATGCCGTAGGCCAGCAGCAGCGCCGCGCCCCACATCATGGACGCACCCAGGGCTGCACCCGACCCAGCAATGGCAAGCGCTGCGCCCAAGGCTGGTGTGGCGCACGGACTCATCACCGTGCCAATCAATGCCCCCAGCACCAGCGCGCCCCACAAGCCTGAGCGCGCCAAATGCTGTTGCAGGACGTTGGGTAAGCCGACGCTGCAAGAACTGCTCGCACGCCACAGCCAAACCGCCAGAGCGATCACCAAAGCACCTACCACCACCAGCCAAGGGCCAGGCAGCGTGCCCATCATCAAACCCAGTCGCGCAGCGGCCAGGCCCATGCTTAGCAAAGCGATGTTCATGCCCGCCACAAACGCCAGCGACAAGGTCCAGGCGCGACGTGGGCTGTTGGCCTGGCCGCCAACAAAACCCACGGCCACCGGCACCGCGGCCAGCACGCAGGGTGAGGCGGAGGTCAGCACGCCGCCTGCAAAAGCTGCGGCTAGGCCTTCAAGGCCAGTCACAGCGCGGCTTTCGGTGTGATGGCGGTGGTGGTCACGGCAGCTGGCGTCATGCCAAGGTTGGCCAGGATAGCTTCAGCGCTGATCTTGCCCATGTGGCGACCGGTTTCAACGCCTTGGGCGTTGTAAAACACTTGTGTGGGCATCAGGCGGATCTGGTATTTGCCGATGTACTCGCGCTCTTTCAAAATGTCGACATCGGCCACGGCAATGCGTGAGTCCTGCGCAAGTGCATGCAGGATCGGTTTCATCTCGCGGCAACTCACGCAGTTGTTGGCACCAAACTCGATGATGGTCGGCTTGCCAGCACGCAGCACCCCCTGAACCGCATCCGCAGCGCCCATACCGACAGCCACTGGCTCATTGGGCTGTGCGTTGCTGCTCGTGTAAAGCCAAAAACCAGTAAGCGTGGCGGCGACGGCAACCATGATGGTGGATGTTTTTCGAACAGACATGGTGTTTCCTTGGCGAACTTTGTTTAGTGGTGACGGTGCACTGGACAAAAAGACGCAGCTGAATGCGGGCTTTGCAAAAAAATCGATGCGCAGTAATGTTTCGAAAACGAAACAACGCAACACGTTTTATTACGAAATTGATACATCCCAGAAGGGTGACTCAGGGCAACTGATTGATTTAAAACGAGATCGTTTGTTGCGCCCCACGCTATTTACGACTTTTGATCCCAAGCTATTCGAGGTTGGGACAGTCGGTAATTTGCGCGTTTGCACGACAAGCCGAACGCGGCTAATGTGCGACATTCGGCCTGCCGTGCAGCGTAAGAGGCACTGTGGCGGCATCAAGGGTTCGCTTCGCCGGGCTGCGCCCGCCCTTGACCCCACCACAGTGTCTCTTGAAGACCCCGGGACAAAACATTCCAGTGCTTCCCTAGATTTCGACGGACGCAACAGGCGACCCGGTGCAAAAACCGGTACTGGTGGCTACAGGGTACAAAAAGAGAAAAAGCTTGCTACTTTTTTGTATAGCAAGCTTTTCTTGTGTATGGCTGGTGCCCGGGGCCGGAATCGAACCGGCACTCCTTTCGGAGGGGGATTTTGAGTCCCCTGCGTCTACCAATTTCACCACCCGGGCAGCGCGAAGAGCGCGAATTATGGCACAGTGTGGGGTATATGAAATACGCAACGATTGAAGATTTGATTGGCAAGACCCCGCTGGTTCGCCTGCAGCGTATCGGTGGCGATACCGTCGCAGCGCGTGGCAACATCATCCTGGGCAAGCTTGAGGGAAATAATCCGGCCGGTTCGGTCAAAGACCGGGCTGCTTTTTCAATGATTGCGCGGGCGCAGGAGCGCGGCGACATCCAACCGGGAGATACGCTGATTGAGGCCACCTCAGGCAATACCGGCATTGCGTTGGCGATGGCTGCTGCAGTGATGGGGTACCGCATGGTGCTGATCATGCCCGAGGATTTATCGATCGAGCGGGCGCAGACCATGAAGGCGTTTGGCGCCGAACTGATTTTGACGCCCAAGAGCGGGGGCATGGAGTACTCACGTGACCTGGCCGACCAGATGGCGCTTGAGGGCAAGGGCCATGTGTTGGACCAGTTTTCCAATCAGGACAACCCGCGCATTCACGTTGAAACGACAGGCCCCGAGATCTGGGCGGATACCAAAGGCAAGGTGACACATTTTGTCAGCGCCATGGGGACCACGGGCACCATCACCGGCGTGTCGCAGTATTTGAAGAAAAAGAACCCGACGATCAAAATCATCGGTGTGCAACCAACCGAGGGCTCGCGTATTCCGGGCATCCGAAAATGGCCACAGGCGTATTTGCCCAAGATTTATGACCCCACCCATATCGATGAGCTGATGTACGTGAGCCAGGAAGATGCCGAAGAGATGTGCCGTCGGCTGGCGCGCGAAGAAGGTATCTTTGCCGGTATCTCGGCCGCTGGGGCGTGCTGGGTGGCGCAAGAAATTGCCAAAACCGTGCGCCACGCGACCATTGTGTTTATCGTCTGCGACCGCGGCGACCGCTATTTGTCTACCGGGGTGTTCCCGGCGTGATGTCGGCTAAGATGAATTTTTTAGGAAATTGCCATGCAAATCGACAAAGAAATTGACACCAGCGGCTTGAATTGCCCGCTGCCCATCCTCAAAGCCAAAAAAGCGCTGAGCGAAATGCTGAGCGGTCAGAACCTGAAGGTGATTGCCACTGACGCCGGTTCGGTCAAAGATTTTCAGGCTTTTGCCAAGCAGACGGGCAACGAACTGTTGGAACAGCAGACGTTCGCCACCAACTACATCCACGTCCTGCGCCGCCGTTAATCCGCGAGCCCGGGCGCTTTAGCCCAGTCGCGCGAGCTGATCTTTGACTTTGGCCAGCGTGGCTTCAAAGTCCGCCAGGCGCTTGCGTTCCTGCTCGATCACCGCAGCAGGCGCACGAGCCACGAATGACTCGTTGCCCAGTTTGCCGTTGGCCTTGACGATTTCGCCTTCGAGTCGCGCCAGTTCCTTTCCCAGACGCAGTTTTTCAGCGGCCACATCAATTTCCATGAACAGGCAAATGCGCGCTTCACCCACCACCGCCACCGGCGCAGCCTGAGCGGCGGCAGTCCAGGCGGTTTCGTCTTCAAACACCCGCACTTCGCTCAGTTTGGCCAGCGCTTGCAGCACCGGGGCGGCGTTTTTCATGAACGCTGACTCAGTGGCTGAGGCCATGACAAACAGCGG
>PFKL01000100.1 GCA_002784245.1 Comamonadaceae bacterium CG_4_10_14_3_um_filter_60_75 | reverse complement strand
ACCGCGCATGTAAATCATGCCGTTGATGCTGCTGCAGCCGCCCAGAACGCGGCCACGCGGGTAGCGCAGGCTGCGCCCGTTCAGGCCCGCATCGGGCGCGGTTTTGTAGAGCCAGTCGGTGCGCGGGTTGCCCATGCAATACAGGTAGCCCACGGGGATGTGAATCCAGTGGTAGTTGTCCGGCCCCCCCGCTTCAATCAGCAGCACGCGCTGGGTGGCATCGGCACTCAGGCGGTTGGCCAGCAGGCAACCGGCGGTACCGGCACCCACAATGATGTAGTCGAACGTTGCAGTCATGGCGGAAAACTCCTTTGCGGCCGGGGCATTTTGCCCCAGCGCACGCTTGCCGCTACGATGCGCACCTGAACTGCTTGCCATGACCGACACCGCCCCGACCCTGACACCGCAAACCGACGCCAATGCGCGCACTTGGGTGCTGGCGGGCTGCTGGAACGCCGCCCGTCTGGCCGAGCCCGCCAACTGGCAACGCATCAGCCAGACCTTGGCGCAGATCGGACAACCCGGCGCCGCACCCACCGCCTGGGACCTGCGCGCCATCAGCCGGCTCGACCACACTGCAGCGCAACTGCTGTGGAACCACTGGGGCCGCCAATGGCCGCTGCAACTTCTGCTCACGCCCCACCAGCGCGCCATGCTGGAGCGGGTGGCACGCTTCACCACCGCCGCGCCCGCGCGGCCGCACACGAGCGCCTGGACGCTGTTTTTGAAACTGGGAGAGACACTCTGGCGCGTGGAAGAACACCTTAGTGGCCTGGTGCGCCTGCTTGGGCAACTGGCACTTGACTTTCTCGCGCTGCTACGCGCACCGCGCCGTGGCCCCTGGCGCGATGTGTCGGGCCATCTGTACCACATGGGGGCGACCGCGCTGCCCATCACCGCGCTGGTCGGTTTCATGATCGGCATCGTGCTGGCCTACCTGATGTCGCGCCAGCTGCGCCAGTTTGGCGCGGACACGTTTATCGTCAACATTCTGGGCATTGCATTGATCCGCGAGCTCGGGCCGATGCTGGCGGCTATTTTGATTGCCGGGCGCTCGGGCTCGGCGATGACGGCGCAGATTGGCGTGATGCGCGTGACCGAAGAGATTGATGCGATACGCGTCATGGGCATTGCCATTGGCTTGCGGCTGGTGCTGCCGCGGGCGCTGGCCAGCGCGATTGCCATGCCGCTGATTGCGGTGTGGACTACGGCGGCGGCGATGCTCGGGGGCATGCTGGCCGCCGATCTGGTGCTGGGCGTCAAGCCCGCTTATTTTTTAACCACGCTGCCCGATGCGGTGTCGATTGGCAATCTGTGGCTAGGCTTGGGCAAGTCGGTGGTCTTTGGCGTGCTGATTGCGTTGATTGCCTGCCATTACGGCCTGCGCATCAAGCCCAATACCGAAAGCCTGGGCCAGGGAACAACGGCGTCGGTGGTGACCAGCATCACGCTGGTGCTGCTGGTGGATGCCGCGGCAGCGGTCATTTTCAAGAATGTTGGCCTATGAATCCGCCGATTGAGCCCGTCGCGCAGGTGCTGCGCCAGCCCATGGTGCAGATCGACAAACTGTGGTCGGTGTTTCGCCGCGCCGGGCGCGACGTGGTGGTGCACCAGGAGCTGGACTTGCGCATTGCGCGCGGCGAACTGCTGTCGATCGTCGGCGGTTCGGGTTCCGGCAAAACCGTGCTGTTGCGCCAGATGCTGGGGCTGGCCCTGCCCACCCGCGGCCAGGTGACGGTGCAGGGGCAACCCGCCACACAGCTAGGCCGTGCCGGTGCTTCCAGCCGCGTCGGCATGCTGTTTCAGCACGGGGCGTTGTTCAGCGCTTTCAGCGTGCTCGACAACATTGCCTTTGCACTGCGTGAGCTGGGCACGCTGCCAGACAACCTGATTCGCGACGTCGCGCTGGTCAAACTGCAGATGGTCGGGTTGGCGCCTTCTGTTGCGCACCAGATGCCCGCCAGTTTGTCGGGCGGCATGATCAAACGCGTGGCGCTGGCGCGCGCGCTGGTGATGGACCCGCCGCTGCTGCTGCTGGACGAACCCACCGCCGGGCTGGACCCCGGCAGCGCCGACACGTTTTGTGCGCTGCTGAAATCCCTGCATGAAGAGCTGGGGCTCACCGTGGTGATGGTCACGCACGACCTCGACACGCTGCTGGAACTCTCCACCCGCATCGCGGTGGTGGCTGACAAACACATCGTGGCCGAGGGCGACGCGGCACATGTTATGGCGCAGCCGCACCCGTTCATCAAAGAGTTTTTTCTGGGTGAACGTGGCCGACGCGCCAGCGCCCTGTTGCACAGGCAAGCGCAGACGGAGTAAAAACACCCCCTACCGGTACTTATGGAAAACAAATCCCACGCTCTGGCCGCCGGCAGCTTTGTGCTGCTGTTGCTGACCCTGTTGACAGCCACCGCCGTCTGGCTGACGCGCGACACCCGCGCTATGCGCGAGTACCTGCTCAGCGGCAACGTCAACGTTACCGGTCTGCAACCGCAAGCGAGCGTGCGCTACCACGGCGTACCGGTGGGCAAAGTCACCGCCATCGGGCTCGACCCGGACGCTCGTGCGCAGGTGCTGGTGCGCATTGCCGTCGACGACCAGGCGCCCATCACCAGCAGCACCTTTGCCACCCTGGGTGTGCAGGGGGTGACCGGCCTGGCTTTCATTGCGCTGGATGACGCAACGCCAACCAGCACGGCGCTGGCCACCGGCACCGAACAGCCTGCACGCATCCCGTTGCGCGCAGGCCTGATGAACCGGCTGACCGACCAAGGCGAGCGCCTGCTCGGGCAGCTTGAGCAATCGGGCCAGCGTCTCAACGCGCTGCTGTCACCCGAAAACCAGCGCACGCTGATGACCGCGGTCAACAACCTGGGCCAAGCAGCGGCTGACTTGCAGCAGCTCTCAGCGCAAGCGCGTCAAAGCTGGCCCGCGCTGGCCAAGTCAGGGCAGGAGACCTTGGCCGCTCTGCAGGCCACCTCACAGCGCGTGGGTGACAGTGCCAACGAAGCACGCGCCTCGGCGCTGGCTTTCAGGCGTGTGACCGAGCGCATGTACGCCCCCGGCGGCACGCTCGATAAGCTCGACTGGGGTGCCGACGTGCTGGTGGCCACCGGGCAGACACTGCACAACAGCACCTTGCCGGCCGTGCAGCAGGCGGTGCAGGCGGCGGCGCGCACCACCCGCCAGATCGGTGAACTGGCCCAGGCATTCAGCGACCAACCCCAGGCCTTGCTGCTGGGCAAACCGACGCCGCACCCGGGCCCGGGCGAGCCCGGCTTCATGGCGCCTGCACCAGCGGTTCGCTAGGGCAACAAGTTCGGCCGAACTGACGTTAACCTTCACCCCTCAAAACTATGTCTTTTATAGCTTCTTACGCTTATTTATCAGGGGCTAGAGCCCTGTTTCTCTTGATTTCTCTGGCGCTGACCGGCTGCTCGCTGCCGCGCAACGACGCTGGCGTGCTGTTGCACGACTTTGGCCCGGGCGCGCGCCAGATCAGGCCCGGCGACCGCGCGGAAGTGCTGCCGCCGCTGGAGTTGGCCCCAGTGCAAGCCAGCGCTGCGTTGGGTGGCACCGCGCTGCTGTACCGCCTGATGTACGCCGACGCACAGCAACCCCAAGCATACGCACACTCGCGCTGGAGCATGCCGCCAGCGCTGCTGGTTGACCAACGCTTGCGCGAGCGCCTGGGCCTGCGTCGCGCGGTGTTGCATCCAGGCGCTGTCGCGCCGCCCCGATCCGCAAGTGCGGCCGCAGTTGCCATCACCGAGCCCGCGCTGCTGAAACTGCAGGTCGACCTGGAAGAGTTCAGCCAGCTGTTTGATACGCCAGACAGCAGCAGCGCGCTGGTACGCTTGCGTGCCACCGTGCTGGTGCGCAGGGTCACGGGCGATGCACTGCTGGCGCAACGCAGCTTCATCGCCCAGCAAACGGCGCCCACCGCCGATGCGTCAGGGGGTGTGCAAGCTCTCGCTGCGACCACCGACCAGGCCATTACCGAGCTGCAGGCGTGGCTGGCGCAACTGCCCGACCACTGAGCCGCCGCGCGCGATCCGACGCCGTGGATGCCCGATCAGCTCGGGCATGACTGCCGTGCGTTTTGCTCGACCCGCTACGGGGCTGGTGTTCGCCTATCTTGCTGGTGCGCCAGTCACCACGGGCAAACCAGCCTTGGCCCAGGCTTTCATACCGCCTTCGACGTTGACAGCTTTGGTAAAACCCGCCTTTTCGAGGATGACCTGCGCCTGGCCCGAACGGTTGCCAGAGCGGCAAATCAGCGCGATCGGCCTGTCTTGCACGCGGCGCAGCTCACCCAGACGCTGCGGCAATTGATCCAGCGGAATCAGGGTCGCGCCAGGGGCGTGGCCCTGGGCAAATTCGCCCGGTGTGCGCACATCAATAAGCAGGACGCCCTGACTCTGGAGCGCCGCACTCTGCTTGACGTTGACCGTGCCAACGGCCAGCGCAGCGTTGGCGCCCAGCGCCAGCATGGTGCAAAAAAGCAGGGGGCGAACAAACGTCGGGAATGATGGCATGTGTAATCCTTGGTCGAAAGATCAAAAGGTTTCCCAGTCGTCGGCTGCCGCTTTGACGGGTGCCGCCACTTGGGCGGGTTTGATCGGGACATCTGCAACGGCCAGCCGCGGCGTCTTGCCTGGTGCGGGGGCATTGGCGCGCGTACTGACCCGCGCCTGCTGCCGCGCAGGTACGGGTTTGGGTGCCGCCTGGCGCGGGGGCAACGCGCGCGCTGTCGGCAAGACGCCCGCCGCTGACTCGCCACTCTTGAATACGGCAACCGTCTGCACCAGCTCTTGCGCCTGCGTGCGCAGGCTGGCGGCGGCCGCGGCCATTTGTTCAACCAGCGCGGCGTTTTGCTGTGTCGCCTGATCCATCTGCCGCACGGCATCCGATACCTCAGAAACACCCGCAGCCTGTTCATTGCTGGCGGCGTTGATTTCACCCATGATGTCGGTCACGCGCTGGATCGAGCTCACCACTTCGGTCATGGTGCTGCCAGCCTGATCGACCAGCGCCGAGCCCAATTCGACGCGCTCGACGCTGGTGTTGATCAGGGTCTTGATTTCCTTGGCTGCCTCGGCACTGCGCCCGGCCAGTGACCGCACCTCGGACGCCACCACGGCAAAACCACGGCCTTGTTCCCCAGCGCGCGCCGCCTCCACCGCGGCATTGAGCGCCAAAATATTGGTCTGGAACGCAATACCGTCAATCACCTGGATGATGTCGCTGATCTTGCGCGACGCCTCGTTGATACCGCGCATGGTGTCGACCACCTGACCGACGACCTGGCCGCCCTGGGTGGCCACACTGCTGGCGTTCATCGCCAGCTGATTGGCCTGACGGGCGTTCTCGGCCGACTGATTCACCATTTGCGTGAGATGCGCCATGCTGCTGGCGGTGCTTTGCAGGTTGCTGGCGGTCTGCTCGGTGCGGTTGCTCAGGTCCTGGTTACCGCTGGCGATCTCGGAGGCGGCCAACTCAATGCTGTACGAGCCGGTGCGCACCGCCGCCACCGCTGCGTCCATACGTGCCAGCGCCGACTTCAGGGCCACACCGGCCGGGGTTTCGGCAGCAACAGCGACAACGTTCAGGGCAATGCCGTCGGCCTGGTTAACTTGCGACACCAGCACGCCCAACTCCTCCCCCGCACGCGCGGCGCGGGCCATGCCAAGCACCAGCACAACTTCGACTCCCGACTGCACCACCACGTAAACCGCGTGCAGCAAGATAACCGAAAAGTTGGGTTCGGACAGACAAAACAAGCCGAAGCCGGCCGCTTGCAAGCGATCAAACAACACATGGTGCACCGCATAGACTGCGGCGCCAAAAACAATGATGCGCCAGTCTCGGTACACCAACAACAGTGCCAGGGTGACGAACACACCAAAGTGAAACTCGACCATCCCGCGCGCCAACTGAATGTGCAACACCACCAGGCCAATGAGGGCAAAGGTCAGTACGTACTTGCTCAGGCTCGTTGCCTTGGCGCTGGCGTAGACCGCACCGGTCAGAACGACAAACACCAGGGTACTCACAACCGCGAGTGAAGTATCGACAAACTGAAAGCCCAGTATCAGGCTGGCCACCGCACTGATGGCGATTGCCAACAACAGTATCCGGTCACCAAACAGGGCCGCAGCGTGGCTGCTGGAAGAGTGAGTGGACATCGTAATCTCCGATTTAAATATTGTGCTGAATCGTCAGACTATGCCATAAGTCGCGGGATTCACACGGTGTCGAGCGTTTAAGACGCAGACCTTGCGGCTACACCCTAGTTGCGTCGGCCGAAGATGGCGCTGCCGACACGCACCATGGTGCTGCCTGAAGCGACAGCTGATTCGAGGTCGGCACTCATGCCCATCGACAAGGTATCAAGCCCCAAGCCTGCTTGGTTTAATGCATCAAACAAGGCGCTAGCCCTTTTAAATACTGCGCAAGCAGCTGCAAAATCCGCAGCAGGTTCGGGAATGCACATCAACCCGCGCAAGCGCAGGTGCGGCAAAGCCGCGACGGCCCGCGCCAGCTCCAGGGTTTGCCCCGGGACCACGCCCGACTTGGTGGGGCCGCCGTCTACATTGACCTGAATGCACACCTGCAGCGGCGCCAATTGCACGGGGCGCTGGTCACTCAGGCGCTGCGCAATCTTGAGTCGATCCACCGTTTGCACCCAGTCAAAATGCGCGGCAACCAGGCGCGTTTTGTTGCTCTGCACCGGGCCAATGCAGTGCCACACCAGTGGCAGGTGCCGCAACCGGGTGATCTTGTCGACCGCTTCCTGGATGTAATTCTCACCAAACGCAATTTGCCCGGCGGTATGGGCCGCAGCAACGGCGTCGGCGTCGAAGGTTTTCGACACCGCCAGCAGCGCAACCGCGTCGGGGCTGCGGCCAGCCTGTTGGCAAGCTGTTGCGATCCGCTCGCGTACTGCGCTGATCCGGGTTTGAATCGTGGTCATAATCTCACTGGCGTAACAAATGATGAGGGGGTTTTGTGGATATCACCCAACTGCTGGCTTTCAGTGTCAAAAACAAGGCGTCAGACCTGCATCTGTCAGCCGGGCTGCCGCCAATGATCCGGGTCAATGGCGACGTGCGTCGGCTCAACGTCGAGCCGCTCGATCATAAGCAGGTTCACGCCATGGTGTACGACATCATGAACGACTCCCAACGCAAGCACTACGAGGAGTTTCTTGAAATCGACTTTTCGTTTGAAATTGAAGGCTTGGCGCGTTTTCGGGTCAACGCCTTTAACCAGCAGCGCGGTTGCGGTGCCGTGTTTCGTACCATTCCAAGCAAAATTCTGACGCTGGAGCAACTCAACTGCCCGAAAATTTTTGCCGACCTGGCGATGAAGCCGCGCGGCCTGGTGCTGGTGACCGGCCCCACCGGCTCGGGCAAATCAACGACGCTGGCGGCGATGGTCAACTACCTCAACGAGAACGAGTTTGGCCATATTTTGACGGTGGAAGACCCGATCGAGTTTGTCCATGATTCCAAAAAATGCCTGGTCAACCAGCGCGAGGTCGGATCGCATACCCAGAGTTTTGCCGCTGCTTTGCGGTCTGCGCTGCGTGAAGACCCCGATGCGATTCTGGTGGGCGAAATGCGCGACCTGGAAACCATTCGCCTGGCCATGACCGCTGCCGAAACCGGCCACCTGGTATTTGGTACGCTGCACACCAGCAGCGCCGCCAAGACCATTGACCGGATCATCGACGTGTTTCCGGCTGAAGAAAAAGAAATGGTGCGCGCCATGTTGTCCGAATCGCTGCAAGCGGTGATCTCGCAAACCCTGTGCAAGCTCAAGGACGGCAGTGGCCGTGTGGCCGCGCATGAGATCATGCTCGGCACCAGTGCCATCCGCAACCTGATCCGCGAGGCCAAGGTCGCGCAGATGTATTCGTCCATCCAGACCGGCAACAGCGTTGGAATGCAAACGCTCGACCAGAACCTGACCGATTTGGTGCGGCGCAACGTCGTCAGTGCGGCCGAAGCGCGCACCAAGGCCAAAATGCCGGAAAATTTCCCGGGGTAGAGATGGCACACCCCCCGGCTTGCCCACTTCGTGTGGCCGCTTCACCCGCCAGCCGTCAGAGGCGGGGCCAGTGGCCCGGCAAAGCCGGTTTCACGGCGGTTCGCGCTTTGCTGCCCTGGTAAACGCACGCACCCGGTTAAATGAAGGAGTTTTCGTATGGAACGCGATCAGGCAACCACATTCATTACCGACCTGCTCAAGCTGATGGTCGGGCGTGGCGGGAGCGACTTGTTTTTGACAGCTGATTTGCCACCAGCGATCAAGGTCGACGGCAAGATCACCAAGGTATCGCCGCAGCCGCTCAACGGCACGCACACCATTGCGCTGGCGCGTTCCATCATGAACGACCGCCAGGTGGCCGAATTTGAGCGCACCAAGGAATGCAACTTTGCCATTGCACCGCCTGTCTTGGGGCGTTTTCGTGCCAATGCGTTCATGCAGCAGGGCAAGGTGGGTCTGGTGCTGCGCACCATTCCGAACAAGCTGCCGACCATCGACGACATGAAGCTGCCGCCGATCCTCAAGGACATCGTCAACACCAAGCGCGGCCTGTGCATCATCGTTGGCGCCACCGGCTCCGGCAAAACGACCACGCTGGCGGCGATGGTCGACCACCGCAACGAAACCACCTATGGCCACATCATCACCGTAGAAGACCCGATCGAGTTTGTGCACGCGCACAAGAATTGCGTGGTGACACAGCGCGAGGTCGGCATTGACACCGACAGCTGGGGCGCTGCGCTGAAGAACACGCTGCGTCAGGCACCCGATGTGATCCTGATGGGTGAAATTCGTGACCGGGAAACGATGGACCTGGCCGTCAACTTCGCCGAGACCGGCCACCTGTGTCTTGCCACATTGCACGCCAACAGCACCAACCAGGCGATCGACCGCATCATCAATTTTTTCCCCGAAGACCGGCACCAGCAGGTACTGATGGACTTGTCGCTCAACCTCAAGGCGATGGTGTCGCAACGGCTGATCATCAAGCCCGACGGCAAAGGCCGCACCGCGGTGGTGGAGATCATGCTCAATTCGCCGCTGATTGCCGATCTGATTTTCAAGGGCGAGGTTGCCGAGATCAAAGAGGTGATGAAGAAGAGTGCCAATATCGGCATGCAGACGTTTGACCAGGCGCTGTTCAACGCCTACGAAGCTGAAGAAATCACCTACGAGGACGCGCTGCGCAACGCCGACTCGGTCAACGACCTGCGCTTGCAGATCAAGCTCAACGGCAAACGTGCCAAAAACACCAACCTGGCCGCGGGCACCGAAAATCTCACCATCATCTGAATGCTTTTTTGAAGGATATTGCATGACCAGCAGAACTTACGAACCGATTTCCGCGCGCCGCGTCGCCTTTTTGGGCTTGGGCGTCATGGGTTACCCGATGGCCGGACACCTGGCACAGGCGGGTCACAACGTCACGGTTTACAACCGAACCGCTGCCAAAGCGGTCGCTTGGTGCAATGCGTACGCGCAAGCCGCCGGTGCCAGCGGTCAGCTGGCGCACGCCGGCACGCCGCGCGAGGCGGCCAAAGGCGTCGATATCGTCTTTTGCTGCGTTGGCAATGACGACGACCTGCGCAGCGTCGTGCTGGGTCCAGACGGCGCCTTCGCCGGCATGCAAGCGGGCGCCATTCTGGTCGACCACACCACCGCCTCGGCCAACGTCGCGCGCGAGCTTTACGCCAAAGCGAAAACGCTGGGCCTGCAGTTTGTCGACGCGCCAGTCTCAGGTGGCCAGGCCGGTGCGCAAAACGGCGCCTTGACCGTCATGTGTGGCGGTGACAAAGCCCCATTTGATGCTGCACTGCCGGTGGCGATGGCGTTCTCCAAAGCGTTTACCTACCTGGGCGACAGCGGTGCCGGCCAGCTGGCCAAAATGGTCAACCAGATTACCATTGCAGGCCTGGTGCAAGGCCTGGCTGAAGCGATTGCCTTTGGCCAGAAAGCGGGTCTGGACATGAACCTGGTGCTCGATGTGATTGGCAAAGGCGCCGCGCAAAGCTGGCAAATGGACAACCGGGGCAAAACCATGGTCGCCGACAAATTTGATTTCGGTTTTGCCGTGGACTGGATGCGCAAGGACCTGGGTCTGGTGCTCGACGAGGCCAAGCGCAACGGTGCGCGCCTGCCGGCCACCGCCTTGATCGACCAGTTCTACGCCGACATCCAGCAAATGGGCGGACGGCGCTGGGACACCTCCAGCCTGATCAAACGACTGAAGTAAATTCCCCCTGAGCCACGCTGGCAGCGCGTCACACCCTCAAGGGGGCAACACCTCCAGCCCGGCAAAACCAGTTCTGCGGTGTTCGCGGTTTGAGCTGCTGTTAGTGAACTGTTCCGACTTGCGGCAACTACAGTGGCGTGTTGGTCTTGCCTTCAGGTGCGGGCTGCGGCAGCAGGTTGCGCAGCTCGTCTTCGCTGATGATCTCGAAGACGCGCACCACTTTTTGCACGCCGCTGGTCGAGCGGGCGATTTCGGTGGCGCGATCGGCTTCACGCTGTGTGACACGGCCCATCAGGTAAGTCGTGCCGCGCTCGGTCACTACCTTGAAGGCATTGGCATACAGCTCTTTGGCGTCCACCAAACCGGCCTTGACGCGGCCAGTCACCAGCGTGTCGGACGAACGCTGGGCGAGCGTCGCTTTACCCAGTTCGGCCAGCTCATTGACGACCGACTGCACGTTCTCTACCCGCGACACCACCTGTTCCACCAGCAGTTTGTCTTGCACGTTGGGCACTTCACCGGTGAGCAGGACACGACGGTTGTAGCTGTTGACGTTGACGTGCACCCGATCACCCAGGTTGTCCCGGATACGACTGGCCGCGCGCAATTCAATGGTTTCGTCTTCCAGCTGGGCACCGGCCGTGCGCCGGTCGGTGGCCACCAGCCCACCCACGACTGCACCACCCATGATCACTGGGAAACAGCCACTCAGGCCGACAGTCACGCTGCCGGTCAAGGCCAGTAGCATCACCCAATGCTTGATCGTTTGTTTGTTCATGCCATGCTTTCAGAATCGCCAAGTAACAAATCATCCACCGCGTCACACAGGCAGTGCAGCGTCAGCAGATGAACCTCTTGAATGCGGGCAGTGCGCTCGTGCGGAACGCAGATGTGCACGTCAGTGTCGCGCAAGGCGCGCGCCATTTTGCCGCCACCGCGACCGCTGAGGCCAATGACCACCATGTCGCGCTCATGCGCAGCTTCGATCGCCGCCAGCACGTTGCCTGAGTCACCGCTGGTGGAGATGGCCAGCAACACGTCACCGGGCTGCCCCAACGCACGCACCTGGCGCGAAAACACAACATTGAAGTCGTAATCGTTGGCAATGGCCGTCAGGATCGAGCTGTCGGTGGTGAGCGCAATGGCCGCGAGTTCCGGGCGCTCACGCTCAAAGCGGCCGACAAATTCGGCGGCAAAATGTTGTGCGTCGGCGGCCGAGCCACCATTGCCGCAGCTGAGCACCTTGGCGCCGCTGGTGACACAGGCCAACAAGGCTTGCACCGCGTCGGCAATGGGTTTGCTCAAGACTGGCGCGGCCTGGTACTTGAGGTCGGCACTGTCGATAAAGTGTTGTTGAATACGTTGTTCCAGCATGGGCGCGATGATACCTGCGTGCGGCTTATCCCCAGCTTAAAAAGGAGAGCGGCGGCGCTTTGACCCCCACTGTCACGTTGGGGCGTCAAAAGCACCCTGAATCCATTGGACGGCGCCGCTATCGACAGCAACCACGTCAAACCGGCACGGCGGCAGTGATGCTTGCCGCAGCAGGTAGTGGCGCGCGGCAAAGACGATGCGGCGTTGCTTGGTGATGCTGACGCTGGCGGCTGCGCCGCCGTGACTGGTGCTGCGACGCTGACGCACCTCGACAAACACGCAAGTGCCGTCGGGTGCACGCATGATCAGATCGATCTCGCCGCCACCGCGCCCAGGCGTCCGATAATTGCGCTGCAATAGCAGCAACCCGGCGCGTTGCAGGTGCTGCAGAGCCAGCGCCTCGGCGGCGTCACCGCGTTGTTTGGTCGTGGCTGGCGCCAGCGGCGAATTTTTTGAAAGTAGACCCATTGACCACCCCTCCTCCATCCCGACTGGCGGGAACCTTTGCCACGGCACTGCACGCAGCGCACGACGCTGCCGCCAGTCAGAATTATCCGGCCGGCGCGCTTTATGTGGTGGCCACGCCGATCGGCAACCTCGCTGACATCACACTGCGGGCGTTGCACGTGCTGCAGCTGGTTGATGTGATTGCCTGTGAAGACACGCGCCACACCCAGGCGCTGCTGCGGGCCTACGGCATCGACAAGTCCGCGGCACAGTTGCTGGCGGTGCATCAGCACAACGAGGCGCAGGCCATGGGCAGCGTGGTCGATCGATTACGCCAGGGTGTCCGCGTAGCCTACGTCAGCGACGCAGGCACACCCGCCATCAGTGACCCCGGCGCCCGCCTGGTGGCTGGTGTCGTACAAGCCGGCCTGAATGTGGTACCCCTGCCCGGCGCCAGCAGCGTAACCACTGCGCTCAGTGTGGCCGGACTGGCACAGGATGCCGACCACGGTAGCGGTTTTTTGTTCGTCGGTTTTTTACCCAGCAAGACGTCCGAGCGCAACGCTGCCGTCCAAGCCCTGGCCGCTGAGCCACGGACGGTGGTGCTGCTGGAAGCACCCCACCGCGTCGAGGCGCTGGCACAAGCACTGGCAGCACTCGGCCAGCGCCCACTGACGGTGGGTCGCGAACTGACCAAGCAATTTGAAGATATCGTCACACTGGCAGCGGCTGACTTCGCCGGCTGGTTGGCGCAAGACGCCAATCGGACGCGGGGCGAATTTGCCTTGGTGCTGCACCCGGGCGCAGCGGAGACCGCCGCTACACCACAGCCACGCGTGCTGCAATTACTGCTGGCCGAACTGCCCCTCAAAACGGCGGTCAAGCTGGCAGCCGAGATTACCGGCGAGCCGCGCAACGCGCTGTACGAACTGGCACTCACGCTGAAAGATTCACCATGACCGACACCACCGCAGCGACCGCGCCGCAGCGCTGCCCACTGTGCGGTCAACCCAACCAGTGCGCCATGGAATTGGAACGCCAAACCGGAGTCAAACAACCGCCGTGCTGGTGCAGCACTGAAAACATCCCCAAAGCATTGTTGGACCGGATTGCCGCAGCAGATGTGAACCGTGCCTGCGTGTGTGCAGCCTGTATCCAGGCTGCGAGCGCGGCCTGACCGGTCAGGCCGGGTTGCCTTGACCCACCACTTGCTCTGCAATCGCGTACAGCAGCAGCAGGTCTCGGAACGCTGCCAACTCGAACGACGGCTGTGCTGACGCCTGCTCGGCACGGTAGATACAGGCATTGAGGTAAGCCATGACTTCCTTGCGATTCCAGACCTGTGTCAGACGCGCGAGCTCGTCGGCGTAGGCCGACAGGTCCCGGCCTTCCAGATGGTAGGCCGGGAAATCTGGCAAAACACAGTTGAAATGGCGGTTAAAAGCAGTGCGGTACTCGCGGAAATCGGTCTTGTAACCCAGCGAGTGAAACA
>PFKL01000038.1 GCA_002784245.1 Comamonadaceae bacterium CG_4_10_14_3_um_filter_60_75 | reverse complement strand
CAGCGGCCTGAAAACCTGGAACAACTCTGACCCTGCCACGCGCTATGCGGTGTACCGCAACAACGTGGTGGTGTCCTTGATCGACGCGCTGGCCGACACCTATCCGGTAGTGCAACAGTTGGTGGGGGAGGAATTTTTCCGCGCCATGGCCAAGGTGTTTGCGCTGGCGAACCCACCCCGCAGCGCCGTCATGGCTTATTACGGGCAGGGCTTGGCTGACTTTGTGGCCAGCTTCCCGCCTGCCGCGTCGGTGCCCTATCTGGCCGACGTGGCGCGCTTGGAGATGGCACAGGTGCTGGCCTACCACGCAGCTGATGTGCTGCCCCTGCCCAACCAAGCGCTGCAAAGCGCCTTGACTGACCCCCATCAGCTTGAACACTTGCGGCTGGGGTTGCATCCATCTGTGCAGGTTATTGCATCGCCTTTTGCCGTGGTGTCGCTGTGGGCGGCGCACCAGGGCACAACGTCCCTGTCAACGGTTGACCCGGATGTTGCGCAGACCGCGCTGGTGTTTCGGCACGCGCTGGACGTGAACACGCTCGAACTTCGGCCCGGCGCAGGGGTATTCATCGGTGCGCTGCAAGCCGGGCAAACCTTGATGGCAGCGGCCAGTCAGGCCAGTGAACAGGCGACCAACTTTGACCTGAGCGGCGCTCTGGCGCTGCTGCTGCATTGGCAACTTATCACCACCATCACCCCTGGAGACGACCATGAGCCTGAACACTGACCAAAAGCATACAACCTCCGCGACGGGCGATGGTCTGCTGGCCGGTTTGCTTCACCAGTTCATCGATCTGTGCCGTCGCATCCCCCACACCTTGCTGGCTTTCTTGGCGCGCTTTTCCATTGCAGCGGTGTTCTGGAAGTCGGGCGAAACCAAGATTCAGGGCTTTGCCGTGGACATCGTCAACGGTGAATTCACCTTGGGCTGGCCGCGCCTGTCAGATTCGGCGGTGGGTTTGTTTCGTGACGAATACAACTTGCCGCTGATTCCGCCCGAGATCGCTGCCACGATGGCCGCCACGGCCGAACATTTTTTCCCCATCCTTCTGCTGTTCGGTTTGGCTACACGCCTGTCGGCGCTGGCGCTGCTGGGCATGACGCTGACGATTCAGCTCTTTGTCTACCCCGATGCCTACCCCACGCACGGCACCTGGGCGGCGGTGCTGCTGCTGTTGATGGTGCACGGGCCAGGTAAATTGTCGCTGGACCATCTGATCGCCAAACGCTTCGCCTGAGGTGTTGCAGCATGAACTCGGTACTGAATTGGTTGGGCGGGCATCTGGCACGCTACCTGGCCAAAGAGGTGCATGTGCACGCTGCTGTTGCGGCCACGCGCCCTGAGCGGCTGCTGGCCACCTTGCGCCCCGGCGATGTGCTGCTGGTGGAAGGCCACAGCCGCGTCAGCACCGCCATCAAGTACCTGACGCAATCGACCTGGTCACACGCAGCGCTGTACGTGGGCAACGCGCTGGCCGAAGCCGGCAAAAACCCAGAGCACTGCTTCATTGAGGCCGATACCGTTGAAGGTGTGCGCAGTGTGGGAATAGAGGTCTTTGCCAACCTGCATTCGCGCATTTGCCGGCCCGTGGGATTGACTGCGCAAGATTGTCAGCAAGTGATTGCCTTTGCCATGGCGCGCATGGGTAGCGCCTACGATTTGCGCAATGTGATTGACCTGGCGCGCTACCTGTTGCCCACACCGCCCGTGCCGCTGCGCTTTCGACGCAACATGCTGGCGCTGGGCAGTGGCGACCCAACGCGAGCGATTTGCTCAACCCTGATCGCGCAGGCGTTCCAGTCGATTCGCTACCCCATTTTGCCGATCACCACGCTGCAAAACGACGACCGGCCTGATTGCCCGGCGTGTGTCAACGAGATTCTGAGCGTGCGCCACCACAGCCTGTTTGCACCGCGTGACTTTGACGTGTCACCATACTTTGATGTGATCAAGCCCACCATCGAAGCAGGCTTTGATTTTCATGCGTTGAAGTGGGGCGACACCACCACTCCTATTGCTTAGCGTCGTCCACCCCGGCTTCATCCAGGCCTTTGGCGTAGGCCTTCATCGCCTGGCTCAAAAACGGCACTTGCAGGCTGAAGTTCTTGCAGCCTGAGCACATCATGGTGTGAAACTTCAGGCTTATTTTTTCAACGCCGGTGAGCGATCGGTCTTGGCTCTCGGAAATCAGCTGGGTGGCTTGCTGGCAGTTCATCATGCGCGCTCTCCCTTCAGGAACCAGGTGTTTTCAAGGCACTCACGCAAGCGCAGGCGTGAGCGATGCAGCATCACGTTAAGGTTGCTGGTAGTGATACCCACCGTGTTGCAAATTTCACCAGAATCCAATTCAACAAACTCCTTCATCATGAACACCCGCGCCTGGTTGCCAGGCAGCGCCTCCAGGCAAAGTTCAAACACTTTCCAGAACTGGTTTTGGTGCAAGGCGTTTTGCGGATTGCCCCAAGTGGCTGGCTTTTCATCGCTCTGCCAAAAACCCTTGCGGTCGAATAGCTCAGAAAAATCTTCGCCTTCTTCATCTTCATGCAGCAAACTGCTGGCCTCAACCATGCGCTGTTTTTGGCGCAGCACGTCGGCAATCTTGTTTTTCAGAATCGCAAACACCCAGGTTTTCAGGGCGGCGCGGCCGGCAAACGATTTGGCATTTTTCAGCGCACCCATCAGCGCCTCTTGCACTGCGTCTTCGGCATGTTGGCCATTGGAGAGTTGCAGCGTGGCGAACTTGACCATCTGGCGACGCAAGTCGGTCAGAAAGGCGGTGTCGGACAGGATCGACACCTCCGCTGGATCAGGCTGTGGCGTGTCGGCAACGTTGGTTTGATTCATTGATTCCCCCGTGAGGTTGCTTCATTTTTGGCAGCGCTGTAACTGGCCACGCAGTAGGGCACGAGGTAATTCATGGCCACGTGCGCCCACGACACGCCGACACCGGCCAGGATCGCCTCGCCCTGATTGACCAGGTTGAGCACGCTGCCCACCACCACGGCAATAAGCAGAGAATTTTTGACAACCTTGCCTGAGCAGGCAATCTGTAACAGGGTGCGCATCAAAGCGGCGCTTTCAAGCATGTCATGGTGTGTGCTCCTGCATCTGTGTGGTTGGTACCAGGCCTGTGGTTGAGAAGCGCTGGATAAAGCGACGGTCAATCCAGTCTTTCCAGCGCCACACCCATTGTCCCTCAGCCGACCAGCGCCCCCAGGAGGCCACCGCGTAACGCGGGCCGCAGGCCAGCAAATAGAGCGAACGGCGTTTGGGCACATAGGCTTGCAGCGCACCGCCCGCCTGAGTGGCCAGCAGATTGTGCGCCAGCGCCGACCCCGCATGCACCGCATGCTCACCTGAGCGCGTCAGCATGGCATCGGCTCTGGCGCAGACATCTCCGGCTGCAAACACGTTGGCATGCGACACGCTGCGGTGATGTGCGTCAACCCAAAGATACCCCTGCGCATCCAGCCCCAGTTTGGACATGCCCAGCCAGACCGGCGGGCGTGCCCCGGTGGCGGCAATGACGCTGTCTGCGTGCAGCAGCTGGCCGTCCGAAAGCAAAACACCCTCTTCGGTGCCCACGCCGCGCAAAAAATGCAAGCCCAGCCCGGCCTGCCGGGCAAAGCGTTCCACCCGCGCTTGGACACCCGGCGCGTGGCCTGGCAACAGCCCAGACTCTGAGGCCACCAGGTCGACCCGGCTCGCCACCCCCGCCTGGGTAAAGGCAGCCAGAGCGGCCAACGCCATCTCCACCCCCGCCGCACCCCCACCCACCACCACCAATTGGTAACCCGGCTTGACCCTGGCCGCCGCCAGCAGGTGTGGCCATTGGGTAAAGAAACTGTCCAGCGGTTTGATGGGCAAGAGCTTTTTCCCAAGCACTTCGAGCCACGAGGTGTTGGTCTCGCTGCCCACGTCCAGTGACAACAGGTCGTAGTCAATTTGTTGACCGTCCTGCAGCGCCACACAGCGCCGCTGGGCATCCATGCCGGCCATCGGGATCGGCACCAGCCGCACGCCGGCGGCTTGCGCCAGTGGCAGCAAGTCGATGCGGCAGGCTGACAAGGGGTAATGCCCCGCCACCCAGCCTGGCAACATGCCCGAATAATTCTGGAATCTGGACGGCGTGACCAGCACCACATCCACACCTAAAGGTCGCTGAATTGCCAAGGCGCGCAACACGGACAGGTGCGCGTGGCCACCCCCAACCAAAACAAGTCGTTTCTTCACAGGCGTTCTTTCCGATGTCATCAAGTATGCCAATCAGTCGCACAGGCTTACCCATTTGTTACAGCCAGTCGCTGTGCAAAGGTGAACAACTAAAGAATGAAATTTTTCGATTGATATTAATCGGGTGTAAGAACTTCGATCACAGCCACGACTATGAGACTGAACGTCAGGCTTGGTGCTTGACTTTCGGGCTAAACGCTAGCCTTTCTCTCAACCCTCAGGAGTATTTTCATGAACGCATTCTCAATGACCCTTTCCAAAGCGGTGGCCTCAGCTGTGGTAACGGCTGCCGCCCTGGGCGGTTGTGCCATGGCCTGCCGGGCCTGCACCGGCAATAAATGCGGTGCCAAGAGCAGCATGGCCAAATGCGGCGCTTGCAAAGCCAAATGCGGCGCTTGCGCGGCCAAGTAGTCATTGGTTGCACTTGGACGAACCGGTGGTCTGAGGCGCGGCAATTCAGCCGGGTTACCCATGACGGCATCTGTCAATCTCATACGCCACTGGCGATCTGCGCTTCGCACGCAGATCGCCAGCACGTTGGCCGACGCGCAGGCCAGTGTGGCAGCGTTTGCAGAAGTCACGGCGGCGCGGGGTTCGCTGATCCAAAGCTGGGTCGCCGGGCAAGAAGTACTGGAGTACGCGCACTATCCGTCGGACGACGTGGTGGATGTGCGCCACGGCTCGCAGTTTTATTACCACGCACACCGCGACGGTGACCAGGAACACGGCCACCTGCACTTGTTCTGGCACGCTACGGCCAGCGGGCGCAGGCGTTATTTTCAGCCCGGAAAACCGCGCTGGAATCGCACCGAGCCGACGCATTTGTTCGCCATCTCGCTCGATGCGCGTGGCCTGCCGGTGGCGCTGTTCACCGTCAACCAGTGGGTTACCGACGGCCATTGGCTGGATGCCAACACCACCCTGGCCTGTGTCGACCGGTTTGTCATGGACAACGTCGAAGGCCATGAGGCCTCTTGCCGCTGGCTGACCGGTTTTGTGCGCTTGTACCGGCCTTTGATTCAGGAACTGTTGATTCGGCGTGACCAACGCATGGCACGGCGCTCTGACTTGGCCCAGGCGCTGCACGACCACCGCCTGGAAGTGCTAAGCCAGCAGCCGATTGACTGGATGGCCGACATGGATGCGCTGCAAGCCGAGGCGGCTCGGCGTGGTCTGTAGCGGCTAACCGCCGTCAACTTTGAGAATCTACCGTGCTTTCGACCAGCCATTTTTTTCGCGAGAACCTTTCATGAAATTCACACAATTCCTCGTGGCCGCGCTGTTGGCCTTGAACGCCATGCTGGCACATGCGCTTGACATCCAGCCTTATACCGCTGCCGCGCTGGCTCAGGCGCAAAAGGCTGGCCAGCCTGTGGCCTTGCATTTTCATGCCGACTGGTGTCCGACCTGCCGCGCTCAAACTCAGGTGCTGCAACAACTCAAAACCGAACATCAACTTGACATGACCGTGCTGGTGGTCAACTACGATACGGAAAAAGACCTCAAACGCCAGTTCAAAATTCGAGCCCAATCCACGTTCATCGTGCTGAAGGGCAAAACCGAGACCATGCGCCTGGTGGGAGATACGTCAGACGTAACGATCCGCAACGCACTGAAAACCGCCCTGTAAACCCCTCTCACCGCCATGTCACTCACATTGTCCTTGCCTCAGGTGGGTTTGAGTCTGGCCGCCGGTGGCCTAACCACCCTGTCGCCCTGCGTCTTCCCTTTGTTGCCGCTGGTACTGGGCGGCGCAGTGCAATCCAACCGCTTTGCCCCTTTGGCCATGGGGTTTGGCATGACGGCCTCGTTTGCCGGTATCGGCATGGTGCTGGGCGCACTCGGCCCGGCGCTGGACATCGACGGCGACACGGTTCGCACAGCCGGTGCGGCCATGCTGGTTGCTTTTGCCCTGGTGATGCTGGTGCCCGCGCTGGGGACGCGCTTTACCCAATGGATGTTGCCGATTGCCAGCAGCGCGCAGGCGGCTTCTGCCCGGCTCGATGGTGGCTCCCTGTTGGGCGCGCTGGCGCTTGGTGGCGTACTTGGCCTGGTCTGGAGCCCCTGTTCCGGCCCGCTGCTAGGTTCTGCTCTGACCCTTGTGGCCAGCGAGGGGGGTGTTGCGCGTGGCGGACTGGTGCTGGGTATTTTTGGTCTGGGCGCAGCGATTCCGCTGGTGACGGTGGCCTATGCCTCGCGCAGCGGCTTCATGCGTGTTCGCGACTGGGTGTTGTCCCGAATCGAACGCGTACGCTTGGGCTTTGCGCTGTTACTGGGTGGCATGGGACTCGCCATTCTGACCGGCGCTGACAAATGGCTCGAAGCGCGGGTGCTTGGCCGGTTACCTGAGGGTTGGGTCAACCTGACAGTTGGCATCTGAACGGTGAGTCCAGAAACGCTGTTGCGTCATCAGACCGATGCAAGTGCCCGGCGGTACTGCATGGCTTCGGCCACATGCGTCACTTGCGTGGTTCGCGCACCGGCCAGATCGGCAATGGTGCGCGCCACTTTCAGGGCGCGGTGTGTGCTGCGTGCCGACCAGCCCAGGCGGGCGGCGGCCACATTCAAGAATTTGGCAGCCGCGTCATCGAGCAACACGTACTTATCAATGTCTTGCCCTAGCAGCGCCTGGTTGGACTTGCCCTGGCGTGCGATAGCGCGCGCGCGCGCGGCCACACAGCGTGCTTGGACGCTGGCGCTAGACTCGCCCGGGGGCGATTGCATCAACTCACTGGCCACCACGGCGGGCACTTCCACATGCAAATCAATGCGGTCCACCAGCGGGCCGCTTAACTTGCCCTGGTAGCGCGCCACCTGGTCGGGCGTGCAGCGGCAGGCCTTTTGCGCAGAGCCCAGGTAACCGCACGGACACGGGTTCATGGCGCCGATCAGTTGAAACTGCGCAGGGAATTCGCTGCGCCGCGCCGCACGTGAAATGGTGATGCGCCCCGACTCCAGCGGCTCGCGCAGCGCCTCCAGCGCAGAGCGCGGAAACTCGGGTAACTCATCCAGAAACAGCACGCCGTGATGCGCCAAAGAGATCTCACCCGGCCGCGGCGGTGAGCCACCGCCCACCAACGCCACTGCGCTGGCGGTGTGGTGCGGGTGGCGGGTGGGACGCTGTGCCCAGGTGGCAATTGAAAAACTGCCGCCCAGGCTGGCCACGGCTGCACTTTGCAATGCCTCGTCGGTGGTCATGGGCGGCAGCAGCCCGGCAAAGCGCTGCGCCAGCATGGATTTGCCCGAACCCGGTGGTCCCATCAGCAGCACGCTGTGGCCACCAGCGGCGGCAATCTCCAGCGCGCGTTTGGCACCGAGCTGGCCCTTGACATCGGCCATATCGGGATAGTTTGCTACCTGGATCGCAGGTGCCGCCTCAAGACGCGTCCAGCCGTCGCGCGGCTCGGATGGCAACGCCTCTGTCCCGGTGGGCAAAAAATGCTGCACCACATCCAGCAAATGGCGGGCTCGGTAAACCTGCGCAGTGGGAACCAAGGCGGCTTCCTCGGCACTGTCGGGTGGCAACACCAACCGGGTAAGTACACCACCCGCATGCAGTGCCAGGCTCATGGCTAGCGCGCCGCGCACCGGCCGCAGCTCACCAGACAGCGATAACTCGCCGGCAAATTCATAGCCCGCCAGTTGCGCCGTGTCGATCTGGCCACTGGCCGCCAGAATACCCAGCGCAATCGGCAAATCAAAGCGGCCCGAGTCTTTGGGCAAGTCTGCCGGCGCCAGGTTGACGATGATTCGCTTGTTGTTGGGAAACTCCAGCCCGGCGTTCTGAATGGCCGAGCGCACCCGCTCGCGTGCCTCCTTCACCTCCACATCGGCAAGCCCCACCAGCGTGAAGCTGGGCAAGCCATTGGCCAAGTGGACTTCAACCGTGACAGCAGCGGCGTCCAGCCCCAACAGGGCCCGGCTTTGCACCAATGACAGACTCATACCGATTCCTCGCTAAAACGGTGCACTTTCACAGGCCAACACCCCATGACAACGCACCAAATTTGTGCATACTGTTTTTTTATACAGACATGTTAGCGCAAAGCCAGTATGCAGTGCTGCACTTTACAAAAACAGCACATCAAATTGAACTGGCACGAACTCTGCTTAACCCGATTGTCAACCGACTCTTCCACGCTTTAGGAGTATTTATGAAACTTGTCACTGCCATTGTCAAACCCTTCAAGCTCGACGAAGTGCGCGAAGCACTTTCGGTCATCGGCGTGCAGGGCATCACCGTCACCGAAGTCAAAGGCTTCGGGCGTCAAAAAGGACACACCGAACTGTACCGGGGTGCCGAGTATGTGGTCGACTTTTTACCCAAGGTCAAAGTCGAAGCCGCGATTGCTGACGAACTGCTCGATCAGGTGATTGAAGCCATCGAAGGTGCCGCTCGCACCGGCAAGATTGGTGACGGCAAGATTTTTGTCACGCCAGTCGAACAAGTCATCCGCATCCGCACCGGCGAAACCGGCAAAGAAGCGCTTTAAGCACCCCACAACTCTCACTTGGAATACGCATCATGAAAAAACTATTCGCTTCGCTCGCGCTGGGAATGAGTCTGTTGCTTGGCAGCACTGTCTCAATAGCCCAGACTCCCGCCGCACCCGCCGCCACTGAGGCGACTGCGCCTGCTGCTGCCGAACCCACAGCCGAGTCGGCCGCGCCTGCCGCAGCTGAAGCTGCTCCTGCGCCCACCATCGACAAGGGCGACACCGCCTGGATGATGGTCTCGACCATGCTCGTCATGCTAATGGTGCCAGGTCTGGCGCTGTTCTACGGTGGCCTGGTGCGCAGCAAGAACATGCTGTCAGTGCTGATGCAAGTGCTGATGGTGTTCTCGCTGATCGGCGTGCTGTGGGTCATCTATGGTTACAGCTTTGCCTTTGGCGGCGACGGACTGATCATCGCGGACGGAGCCAAGATATTCCTGTCTGGCATCACCACCGACTCGATGGCCGACACCTTCAGCGCTGGCGTAAAAATTCCCGAGCTGATTTTTGTCGCCTTCCAGTTGACTTTTGCCGGTTTGACCTGCGCGCTGATCGTCGGTTCGTTCGCTGAACGCATGAAGTTCAGCGCTGTGCTGCTTTTCTCGGTGATCTGGTTCACCTTCAGCTACCTGCCGATCGCCCACATGGTTTGGGGCAGCGGCGGCTACTTGTTGGGCAAGGGCGCACTCGACTTCGCTGGCGGTACCGTCGTTCACATCAACGCTGCTATGGCCGGTCTGGTGGGCGCCTACCTGGTGGGCAAGCGTATTGGTTATGGCAAGGAATCGATGGCACCACATAACCTGCCGATGACCATGCTGGGTGCCAGCATGCTGTGGGTGGGCTGGTTTGGCTTTAACGCAGGCTCCAATCTGGAAGCCAACGGCGGCACCACACTGGCATTCATCAACACCGTGACCGCCACTGCCGCTGCCATCCTGGCCTGGTCGTTAGGTGAGTCGTTGATCAAGGGCAAAGCCTCCATGCTGGGTGCCGCCTCTGGCGCCGTTGCTGGCTTGGTCGGCATCACACCAGCCTGTGGTGTGGTCGGCCCAATGGGTGCCATCGTGATCGGTCTGGCCGCTGGCTTCCTGTGCCTGTGGGGCGTCACCGGTTTGAAGAAAATGCTGGGTGCGGATGACTCGCTCGATGTATTCGGTGTGCATGGTGTCGGCGGTATCACCGGCGCTTTGCTGACGGGCGTCTTTGCGGCGCCTGGTCTGGGTGGCACCGGTGCAGAGGACTTCTCGATCGCGAGCCAATTGATGATCCAAGGCGAAGGCGTCCTGATCACCATCGTCTGGTCTTCGGTGGTGGCCTTCATCGCCTACAAGATTGCCGATATGGCCATCGGCCTGCGGGTCAGCGAAGAAAGTGAGCGCGAGGGTCTGGACATTACCTCACATGGTGAGTCTGCTTACAGCAGGTAAGGCCCTATTTGGCGGCAGCCCACCGTGGCTACTGCCGCTCTTGCGAGTTGTCTCCTCGGAAAGCGTTTCCCACCGCGGCCATTGGCCCCGGTGGGTTTTTTTACTCCATGCACAATACAGCGTCCATCACAATCCTTGGTTGCAACCGATGTGCGCCTACCCACCTGAGACCCCATGGCAAACCGTCGCCCCGCACGCCTGCCTGCTGGGTGAATCGCCGTTCTGGCACCCGCAGGAGCAAACGCTGTACTGGCTGGACATTGCGGGCAAACAGATTTTGCGTTCCAACATTTACATGGGTACGGTCGAGACGTGGGACATGCCCAGCGAACCCGGCTGCATGGCGCCAGCGCAAGGCGGCGGCCTGGTGATCGCGCTGCGCCACGGCGTCTTTCGCGCTCACAATTGGGGTGGCGTGTTAACGCTGTTGGCCAAGCTCGCTTACGATCCCACCCGGATGCGCGCCAACGACGGAAAATGCGATACGCTGGGGCGTTTTTGGGTGGGCACCATCGATGAAACCCGCACAGCCAAAAATGCCGCGCTGTACTGCGTCGACGCCCGCAGCGCAGTCAACGGTGGCGTGCCGCTCGTGACTGAAAAAATCAGCCCAAGCGCTGGCATGACCACTGCCAACGGCCTGGCCTGGAGCCCCGACAACTGCACCTTGTATTGGGCCAATACACCCAGCCATACGGTGTGGGCGTGGGACTTCGACAGCACCAGCGCCAGCATGGCAAATCAACGGGTATTCGCGTCTTTTGCCCCCAAACCTCCATGCTGGCTGCCCAACCCAAGCGCGCCCGACAACGGCGGTTACGGCGGCCGGCCCGACGGTGCGGCAGTCGACGTGCAAGGCAATTACTGGGTAGCTTTGTACGAAGGCCGCCGCGTCTGCCAGTTTGCCCCGAACGGAACTTTGCTGGCGTCGCTCACCGTCCCGCTGCAGAGCCCGACCATGCCTTGCTTTGGCGGTGAAGACCTCAAAACGCTGTACCTCACCAGCGCGGGCCACCACAGTAGTGCGCCTGAGTTGACGGCTTACCCGTTGACAGGGGAGGTACTGTCGCTGCGGGTCGACGTACCAGGTTTGCCGGTGAATTTTTTTGTTCCATCGGCGGTTTAACCACAAAGTTTCTACCGCCAAAACCGGCCGTTAAGATTGGCAAACCTAACCTTAGGGTCTAAACTGGCTCTGAGTCATTTAACCTTAAAGGAGTCACGCCATGTCCGAAGCCCTTCAACTCAGCAAAGAAAAACTGATCAGCGACCTGCACCAGGGGATTGCCGATTCCGAGGAGCTGTTGAAACTGACCGCGGCAGAAGTTGGGCCAGCTGCTGCTCAGTTGCGTGAACGTGTTCGTGAACGCATCAACAAGACCAAGACTGAGCTGACACACCTGCAGCAGGTCACGGTAGAGAAGGCCAAAGCAGCAGGCCACGCGACCGACGTTTTTGTGCACGAAAACCCCTGGAAATCGATCGGCATTGCCGCGGGGCTGGGTTTGGTGGTGGGGATGCTGATCAGCCGGCGCTAGGCCACATGCCAGATCAAAATGCCCCGCGCGGGCTGTTTGACCAATTGCAAGGGTCGCTGGGCTCGGTATTGGAACTCATCCGGGTTCGTCTGGCCCTTTTGGGCACCGAACTCGCACTTGAAAAACAGCGCGTCGGCCTGGGGTTGCTTTGGGCCGCATCGGCCTTCATGCTGTTGACGGTTGCTGCCGTTTTGTTGTGCGGTTTTGTCATCTTGTTGCTGTGGGATGGCTACCGGCTTGCAGCGGTTGGCACACTGGCCGTGTCGTTTGCTGCAGCTGGTATCGTGCTGGCACGCGTTGCCCGACGTCGGCTGGCCCAAGAGTCCAACCTGTTTGGCGTCAGTCTGGCAGAGCTCGATCGCGACCGTGCTGCCGTGAAAAATCCCCCCACCCATGACGCCTGAAGCGCTGCAGCGCCGGCAACAGCAGTTGCTGATTCGCAGCACGGAATTGCGTCAGGTGTTGGTGCGAGACGTCAACCGCTTGCAACACCCTGCCAGTCTCGTTGATCAAGTCACGGTGGGATGGCGCTGGGTCGCCCAGCACCCCCAATGGCCGCTGGCCGTCCTAGCGGTTCTTCTGGTACTTAAGCCCAAGCGCGCGCTGTCCTGGTCAGCCAAACTGTGGTGGTTGTGGAAATCGGCCCGGCAATTGCGCCGTCTGCGCCAAACACTACGGCCCTTCCTGGCGCCGCGCTGAGGCGCAAACGCGCATCCTTATCAGCATCAGGACCGCTTTGCACTCAACCCGTCGCGTCGCGCCAGCAGGCGCAAAACAGGCGGCACCGCCACCATCAGCAGGGCACCGACCCACAGGCCTTTGCAAATAGGGCTTTCAATCAAAATGCCCAGCTCGCCGTTGGTGATCGACAGTGCGCGGCGCAGGTTTTGCTCCATCATGTCGCCCAGCACAAAACCGAGAATCAGCGGTGCCATCGGCACACCCTGCTTGCGCAGCAAGTAGCCCACCACACCAAAGGTCGACATCAACATCAGGTCAAATGTGGTGGCGTGCACTGAGAACACCCCCACCGCGCTGATGGCCAGAATGCCCGGCACCAGCGCCCAGTTGGGCAGGCGCAGCACACTGGTAAACACCTTGACCAAGGGAATGTTGATGCACAGCAACATCACGTTGGCGATGAACAGTGAAGCGATCAAGCCCCATACCAGTGCCGGGTTTTGCGAAAACAGCGCCGGCCCCGGCGTGATGTTGTAGAGCGACAGCGCACCCACCATCACTGCGGTGGTACCAGAGCCGGGCACACCCAGTGTCAGCATCGGCACAAATGACCCTGCAGCCGACGCGTTGTTGGCCGCCTCGGGGGCAGCCAGGCCGCGAATGTCACCTTTGCCAAAGTTGCCGCTGGCACCGGCCAAACGTTTTTCAGTGGAATAAGCCATGGCGCTGGCAATCGTGGCACCGGCGCCCGGCAACACACCCACCACAAAACCCATCACCGCCGAGCGCAGGGTGGTCCACCAGGTGGCGGTCATCTCTTTCAGATTGAACATGGCCCGCCCGGTGATCTTGATGATGCCGGTATTGGCGTGGTGCTGCTCGAGCATCAACAAAATCTCGCTGATGGAAAACACACCGATCACGACCACGATGAACTGGATGCCGTCAGACAGATGCAGGTTGTCGCCTGTAAAGCGGTAGACGCCCGAATTGCTGTCCAGGCCAATGGTCGACAGCGACAAGCCAATCACCGCGGCCAGCGCGGCTTTCATGGGTGCGTCACCCATCAAGCCAGTGATGCAGGCAAAAGCAAAGCACATCAAGGCAAAGTATTCGGCCGGCCCAAACGCCAGCGCCCAGCGCGCCAGCAACGGCGCAAACAGCACGATGCCAGCGGTGGCCACCAGCGAGCCAATGAATGAGCTCCACGCCGACAAGGACAGCGCCACACCGGCCATGCCGTTTTTGGCCAGTGGGTGGCCGTCCAGCGCGGTCATGATGGCGCCCGCATCGCCGGGCAC
>PFKL01000166.1 GCA_002784245.1 Comamonadaceae bacterium CG_4_10_14_3_um_filter_60_75 | reverse complement strand
CAGCACCTATGGCGGCTCGTTCATGTACCACATGGAAGGCAACAGAATAGCCATGGGTTTCATCACCGGGCTGAACTACCAGAACCCTTACCTGAGCCCATTTGAAGAGTTTCAGCGCTGGAAAACCCACCCCAACATCCGCTGGTACCTGACCGACGACAAGGGCGAAGTGAAGGCAAAAAGAATAGCGTATGGCGCCCGCGCCATAACGGCTGGTGGCCTTTTATCCTTGCCAAAAACCGTCTTTCCGGGTGGCGCACTGGTGGGCTGCGATGCCGGCTTCTTGAATGTGAGCCGCATCAAGGGCAGCCACAGCGCCATCAAGAGCGGCATGCTGGCTGCTGAAGCGGCTTATGAGGCGCTTGCCGCTGGCAGAGCCCACGACGAACTCGCCGCTTTCCCCGACTTGTTTGAACAAAGCTGGCTGTACACCGAGCTCAACAAATCACGCAACTTCAAGAGCTGGTTCAAATACGGGCTGCGCGTGGCCACCTTCATGAACGGCTTTGAGCAGTTTGGCCTGAAAGCGGCTATGCCTTGGACGGTGCACCGTGACAAGCCTGACCACGCGTACCTGAAACCGGCCGCCGAGTGCCAACCAATCGACTATCCCAAGCCCGATGGCAAGCTGACCTTTGACCGTTTGAGCAGCGTCTTCATCAGCAGTGCCAATCATGAAGAAAACCAGCCCTCGCACCTGACGCTGAAAGACGCCAGCGTGCCAGTGGCGATCAACCTGGCCAAGTACGCCGGGCCCGAAGCGCGCTACTGCCCGGCCGGGGTCTATGAATTTGTCAAGGACGAGACTGGTGCGGACAAGCTGCAGATCAATGCGGCCAATTGCGTGCACTGCAAGACCTGCGACATCAAAGACCCCACGCAGAATATCGTCTGGGTCACGCCCGAGGGCGGCGGTGGGCCGAATTACGCAGAGATGTAGACCTACCCAATCCTGCGCGCTTCCATGTAATAGCGTTTCTCATGCGCCTGCCCCAGCGAGAAAGTTTTGCGCGGTAGCGCGCCTTCCAGAATCACGGTTTTGAACAGGTCAGACTTGGCCATACCGGCCAGATAAAAACCGGCGTTGCCGGGCTGCAAGGCCAGGCGCTCGAGCACGTCTGCGCCGTGCACATAGTCGATGGTTTCAGCGCCCTCGTCCTGCAAAAACTTGTCAAGAAAATTTTGCAGCGTTCCCACTGGCAGATTTGACGCCGACTGGTCGATTTCAATGATCCCAAATTCCTGGGCGCCGCCGATAAGACCGATGGCGTGACGCCCGCCGCCCGCGCCATTGACCCGCATCTGCATGGCTGCCGCCGACGACACCTGGGCGTAACTGAAGTGTTTACCAAATGCATTTTTCAGTTCGGTCAACACGTCTTTTTTCAACCCGAACAGCAGGCGGTGAATCGGCTCGAATTCCAACGCCTGGTCGTGCACGTTTTCAATCTCAACCAAGGCGTAGCGGCTGGGGTGATCCGTGCCGACTTGCGCCTTGTTTTTCTCCCAGATCGCCTTGGCGGTAGCCAGTGAGTGGTTGCCGTCGCCCATGGCAAACAGCAACACCGGCTGCGCCGGGTCCACGTCATAGCGGGCGGCAAAGCGCTCGGGTTGCGCCAGCGCGCGCAGCGCCTGCACCACGCCGTATTGGGTCTGCTCGCCCACGACAAACCCGGTCAGATGGCCACCGCCTTGCATCAGCTCAACATCGTACAGCGGCTTGCCTCCCGCTGAGGCCTCGGCGAGCGGCGCAATGACCGTGTGCCCGGGGTCGTCGATCAGCACCAGGATGTGCGGCAACTCCAGCGCTGCGGATTCACGAATCTTGATGCGCGGCGGAAGGCGGTCAACAATCGTACCCTCGCTAGCACGGATCAGGCTGGCCGAACCGGCCCGGTAGTCGTAGCACGCCAAATCCAGACACACCATGATGCCGTGGCGCGTTTTGCCGGCCACGCTGCGCTGAACGTACACCATGCCTTCATGCGGCACCAGTACACCGGCCTGCAAATAGTCGTTCATGCTTTGGCCAATTGCTTTGATGCGCTCGGCCGCGTCCGGCTGGCCCAGGTACACCTCGGGAAAAATCAGCTTCAGCGTCGACGGCGCCGCGCCCACCGTTTGCTGCACCGCTTGCCAATAGTCCGGCTCAGCGGTGAACTGGTCGCAGGCGACCACTGCCCACTTGTGCAGATCCACTTTGGGGTTGGGCAACAAAACCTGCGGAATCTGGATGCCTACCTCACTGAAATTTTGCATGGATACGCTTTCGTGCAGCGGCTGGATGTCGACCGTGTTGACAGATTATTGACCGATATACCGTGCCAATTCCAGTCGCAGTCGGGCGATGCACCTTGCCACAGGATCAAGAAGGCGCCCGCGCAGCGGCCCGACTCATCCTCCATACCATTTTGTATTGCACCCGCCAAGACACCTTCAACACGCAGCGTATTAGAATTTCCTCCATGAAAACCAAATTTTCAGACCGTGACTTGGAACACATTGTTGAGCAAGGCATGATTTTCATGTGTGCTTGCCCGGCCCAGGTGGCAGGTGCCATGCAGCAACTGCGGCAGCTTGTGGCATACCAGATGCGATGCATCTCCGACCCCGACAACAACATTGAGGTGCATCAGCAGATCGCCGACAGCACCATCAAAGCGCACCGGGAGCTCGAAGCGTGTCTGACCAAAGTCATCGCACTGGAGCACTGGGACCCCGTGACACTCGACATGCCTGAAGGCCTGCGCAAGCGTCAACTCGACGAGGCCAACGACCAGGATCAAGCCTGAGTCAAGCAAAAATTCCACTGAAAAGACTAGGGCTAAAATCGCGCGGTCAGGAGAGAGCGGGTGCGTATGCGCCCTGCCGCCGAAGGCGCAGAGCAGCTGATTGCAGCTGTTTGAACGCTCAGGCAAAAGGACTGACCAACGCCCCGTGTGTCCGAGCGACTGCAGGGTGATACCCCACTGGAGAGAGAAGCCCTGCACACATGCGCAGAACTTCCACCGAAGGAGCAACCTGCCACGGCAGCGAATCTCTCAGGTAAAGCGGACAGCGGGGGCAGCACAGGGCCAAAATTGCTTTGGCCTTGTATTTTTTGACCTGCCCCTGGAGCGACACCATGTCCGCCACGCCCGATACTTTGTTGAAAGTTCCCCTCAATGACCTGCACGTCGCC
>PFKL01000084.1 GCA_002784245.1 Comamonadaceae bacterium CG_4_10_14_3_um_filter_60_75 | reverse complement strand
TTTTGCGCTTGGTTCATTTCCCACAAAGTGGCCGACCGCTGGCCAACGACTTGCGCCAGTGTGCATTAAAGGTGTTTCCCTTTGTGCTGATTTACAAGGTTTTGGCGGATGAAATTCTCATCATCGCCTTTGCCAATACACATCGTCGCCCGGCTTACTGGCGTGACAGCCTCAAGAAACGACCATGAGCGTTAAATCTATCCTCAAAATGGGCGACCCGCGCCTGCTGCGCATCGCCCAACCCGTCACAGCTTTTGACACTGACGAGCTGCACCTGCTGATCACCGACCTGCTCGACACCATGCGCGCCGCCGATGGCGCTGGTCTGGCCGCCCCGCAAATTGGCATTGATTTGCAGGTGGTGATCTTTGGCACCAATGCGCCCAACCCGCGCTACCCGCAAGCGCCGGTGGTGCCGCGCACGGTGCTGATCAACCCGGTCATCACACCGCTGGATGCCGTGGAAGAGGAAGACTGGGAAGGTTGCCTGTCGGTACCGGGTCTGCGTGGCAAAGTGCCGCGTTTTTGTCGTATCCGTTACACCGGTTTTGACCAGTTTGGTGACATGATTGACCGCACCGTGGAAGGCTTTCATGCCCGCGTAGTGCAGCATGAATGTGACCATTTGATTGGCAAGCTCTACCCCATGCATGTGCGCGACTTCGCGCAATTCGGTTTTACCGAGGTTCTATTTCCGCAACTGGCGCCATAGCCATGCTATGAACGCCTCACAGCCACTGTTGGCATGAGTCGCAGCCTGCTTGTAGCGAAAAGAACGCCGGTGAAATTGTGCATTGGTGAAATGGTAGTGGTAACCAGACCTGCACCCAGACCAGGCACAGAGCACACAGCCGCCATTTTTTGCCATCCATCAAGCCGTCCTCGCAGAGCGATCGCGCGCCCGAAAAAGTTCATAAAAGTTGTTGACCACGCAAAAAATCCGGAGCAAAATTTACTTGCGACCGAGATCCCACCTCGGTGAAGGAGCCCCGTAGATGACCAAGGACCACACTGACGCTCAAACCTGACTGACGGTTCACCGTCACGCCGCTTCCCATACCTGAGGAAGCTCAAACAAGGGCGGGGTTCTCTGCGAACTCTGCCCTTTTCATTGGGGTTGAGCATGCGCCTGTGGCCGGTAAGCCTCAGTCCGGTTCGCACAGACACGACCGCGAACAGCACAACGGGGGCAACGGCTTCGTGCCAGGGCGACCGATAGAATACAGGTTCGTTTTTGTCGCTACAGCAGTCTCCATATGACCCCGCATCTGCGGATTTTTTGATGCCATTGACCCCCACCCAAAAGAGAGCTTTTTCCTGGCTGGCGCTGCTGCTGGGGCTGTGGGCTGCGCTGTGGTTGCTGGCGCCGGTGCTGACGCCGTTTGTGGTGGCAGCCATTCTGGCCTACGCGCTGACACCAGTGGTGGACAAGCTTGATGCGCTGGGTGGTGGGCGCATGCCGCGCGTGCTGGCGGTTGTGCTGGTGGAGCTGGTTTTTTTGGCGCTGTTGCTGTCGGTGGCTTTGTTGATCGTGCCGATTTTGCTCAAGCAGCTGCCGCTGTTGCGCGAGCAGGTACCGCCGCTTTTGAACCAGTTCAACGACTTTTTGTCGCCCAAGCTGGCTGCGCTGGGCTTGAGTGTGTCGCTGGACGTGGCCAGCATCCGCGCTTTTTTGACCGAACACTTGAGCGCCAACCTGGAAAACAGTGTCGGTCAATTGTTGGCCTCGGCCCGGATGGGCGGCAGTGTGGCGCTGTCACTTTTGGGTAATGCGGTGCTGATTCCGGTGGTGTTGTTTTACTTGCTGATGGACTGGCGGCGGCTGGTGGACTTGGTCTTGACGCTGGTGCCGCCGCGCCTGCGCCCCGCTGTGGACAGCTTTACCGCCGAGGCCGACAGCGTGCTGGGCCAGTACCTGCACGGGCAGCTGCTGGTGATGGGCGTGCTGGCGGTGTACTACAGCGTGGGGCTGGCGCTGTTTGGTCTGAACCTGGCGCTGCCCATTGGCATCTTCACCGGGTTGGCGGTGGCGATTCCTTATGTTGGTTTTGGTGTGGGCTTGATTCTGGCGCTGCTGGCGGGTTTTCTGGAGTTTTCAGCGGTGGCAGGGCACGTCAGCGCGCTGGTCATGGTGGCGGTGGTTTACGGTTTGGGGCAAGTGGTGGAGAGCTATTACCTCACGCCGCGCCTGGTGGGTGAACGCATTGGTCTGCACCCATTGGCGGTCATTTTTGCCCTGCTGGCGTTTGGGCATTTGCTGGGCTTTGTCGGCGTTTTGATCGCCTTGCCGCTCAGCGCAGTGCTGTTGGTAGCCATTCGGCGCTTGCGCAGTGCCTACTTGGCTAGCGCGCTGTACCGGGACGCCTGAGCGGCATGATGAAGCAACTGGTGTTGGACATGGGTTTGTCAACCGGCCCCAGTCTGGATAATTTTTGTGCCGGACCCAACGCCGCGGCGCTGGATCATTTGCAGCTTTGGCTGGGCCAGCCCGGTGCGCTGCGCTCGCCTGTGCCAACCTATTTATGGGGCCCGGGCGGCTGCGGCAAAACCCATTTGCTCACAGCCCTGCGTGTGGCCTTGCAGGCGCGGGGCGAGCAGGTGGGCTGGCTAGATGCCGGTGTAGCGCAGATGCCAGAGTTTGACGCACGCTGGCGCGCCGTGCTGATGGACGACGTGCACGCCTTGGATGCAACCCAGCAGCAGGCGGCGTTCAACTGGTTTGTCAACGCGCAGACGCAGCAAATTGCCGTGTTGGCAGCGGGCGGCCAGCCGCCGGCCGACCTGAAGCTGCGCGACGACTTGCGCTCGCGCCTGGGCTGGGGCCATGTGTTCGCATTGCAAACGCTGGACGACACCCAGCGTCGGCAAGTTTTACGCGCGAACGCCCAGTCGCGCGGCCTTGTCTTGAGTGACGAGGTCATGGATTTCATGCTGACGCGTTTCAGCCGCGATCTGGGCAGCCTGATGGAACTGCTCGACCTGATGGACGGCTACGCCCTGCAAACCCAGCGTGCCATCACCATCCCGCTGATCAAAACCATGATGGATAACGTATGAAGACTGGCATGACTCCCAAGAAAAAATTGACGCTGTTCGATCTGGATCACACGCTAATCCCGATGGATTCTGACTACGAATGGGGTGTTTTCACCACCGCACTGGGTTGGAACGACGCGGCCGAATTCAGCCGCAGGAACGACGCGT
>PFKL01000123.1 GCA_002784245.1 Comamonadaceae bacterium CG_4_10_14_3_um_filter_60_75 | reverse complement strand
AACCGTCGCAGCCGTGCGGCGCTGGACGACATGGAAGCCGCGCGGGCGCGCGTGATTCGCATTGACGGAACGGTAGAGACCCGCCCCTCAGTGCAGTAAGCCATGTACCTGCGGCATTTCGCCCTGCGCGAGGCGCCTTTTTCCATCACGCCCGACAGCGCGTTTTTCTTTCCGCATGACAGCGCCCAGGCCGCGCTCAACACCTTGCTGGTGGCGTTGCGCAGCGGTGAAGGGTTTCTGAAGATCGTGGGCGAGGTCGGTTGCGGCAAAACCGTGCTGTGCCGCCAGCTGCTGCGCACCTTGCAGGACGAGTGCGTTACTGCCTACATTCCCAACCCGGACATGGGTTCGGACGATTTGCTGCACGCGCTGTGCCACGAGTTGGCCATTCCCATGCCGCAAAGCGCCAGGCGACACCGCTTGTTGAATGCGCTCAAAGACTGCCTGATCAGGCACGCGCTGGAAGGCCGACGCGTGGTGGTGCTGATCGACGAAGCGCAGGCGATTCCCCTGGCAACGGTGGAGAGCCTGCGCCTGTTGTCCAACCTGGAAACCGAAAAGCGCAAGCTGTTGCAACTGGTGTTGTTGGGCCAACCGGAGCTTGATGCCAAACTGGCGTCGCCGCAAATACGTCAGCTGTTGCAACGCATCACGTTCAGTGACTACCTGGGGCCAATGCGCGCGCCACAAGTCGCACCGTACCTGATGCACCGGCTGGCGGTGGCCGCTGCCAGCGAGGCGACTGACACGCAGGTATTTTTGCCGCAAGCAGCCGCTGACATTGCCCAGTGCAGCGCCGGTGTGCCGCGCTTGATCAATCTGCTGGCGCACAAGTGCCTGCTGCTGGCTTACGGTGAGAACACGCACCGCGTGACAGCGGCCCATGTGCAGTTGGCCGTGGCCGACACGCAAGGATTAATGACCAAACCAGCGAGCGGGCGCCGCGGCCCGCGCTGGTGGTGGCCGGCATGGCTGTGGGGCGAGGGGGAAGCGTCATGAGCGTTATCAACAAAATGTTGCGCGATCTCGATCGTCGCCAGGCAGAGCAAGCGGCAACCCGGGCCGCAGAGCCAGGGCCAATGGCAGGTGTTGCCAGTGTCGCTGTCCCGAGCTGCCAGAACGCGCCGCCCGCCGCGTCGACACCGGCGCGCTGGTGGCTTGCAGCGCTGCTGTTGTTGTTTGTTCTGGGGGGTGTTTACTGGTTTGAATTCAGGCAGGAAAAGGCGCCAGCGCCAGCGTTGCCTGCGCCTGCGGTGGTATCAGCATCGGCAGCATCAGCAGCGCCCGCAGAGGCTATAGCCGCCAGTCCTGTCTCTGCGCCGGTTGTTGCTGCCGCGCAAGCGCCAGTGGCGCCCGCGCAGGCGCCTACGCAAGCGCTCAAGGTGAAGCCTGAAAAACCACCGAAAAAAGAGCTGGCAGCTCAAGCCTTGTCTGCGCCAGTGCCTGAGCGCGCTGTGGCGCAAACACCGGTGCGGCCGTCGCAGCGCGCCGAGGCAACAGCTGCGACACCGGCCGCCGAGCCGCAAAAGTCGCCCGCGCAGGCGGCGATGGCGGCCTTGGCCCTCGCGCAGGTGCAGTGGTCTGAGGGCGACCAGGCCGGTGCAACTCAGGTGGTGCAAGGCATCATCACCAGCCTGGAGAAGAATCCTGCAGGTGACAACGCTGCCTTGGCGGCGGCAGCGCGTGAATTTGTCCGCATGGCAACCGTGCAGCGGCGCCCGGCCGACGCGTTGGCTCTGCTGGTACGGCTGGAGCCGCAGTTGGCCAAGGTGGCTGACATCTGGGCTTTACGCGGCAATACTGCACAGCGCTTGGGTTTGCACGCGCAGGCGGTACATGCCTATCTGAATGCGTTGGACTTGCAGCCGGGGCAGGCACGCTGGATGCTGGCCGTAGCCGTCTCGCTGGCTGCGCAGGGGCAGACCACGACAGCGGCAGAATTTGCAGACAAGGCCCGACGCGCCGGTTTTTTACCGCCCGATGTGGCAAACTACCTGAAGCAGTTGGGCGTTGCGTTACAGGCGCCCTGAGCGCGCCACCACCACTATTTCAACACGACATTTCATGCTCAAGCGCATCCGGGTTCAACAATTGCAGGTGGGGATGCATCTCAAGGAATTTTGTGGTTCCTGGATGGATCACCCATTTTGGCGCACCGGCTTTGTCATCAAGGATCCCCAAGACATTGCGCTGATTCTGGCCAGCAAAATCACCGAGGTCTGGATCGACGCCAGCAAGGGTGACGACGTGCCCAGCGGTGCACCAGTGGTTGAGCAGGCACCCGAACCTCCGGCGGCGCCAGCGGCCACTCCGGTGCGTGCGCCGATACAACAGATTTCTGCGGCCAAGGAACTTGAGCGCGCAGCGCAAATTTGCCTGGAATCCAAGGCTGCCGTGGTGAGCATGTTTGAAGAAGTGCGCATGGGCAAGGCGGTCGACGTCGGTGGTGCCAGGCAACTGGTTGAAGACATTGCAGATTCAGTGGCGCGCAACCCTGGCGCCATCATCAGTCTGGCACGGCTCAAGACCGCCGACGACTACACCTACATGCATTCGGTGGCGGTGTGCGCCATGATGGTTGCGCTGGCCAAGCAGCTCAAACTCGACTCGGCGCAAACCCGCACCCTGGGTATGGCCGGGTTGTTGCACGATCTGGGCAAGGTGGCGATGCCGCCGGAGGTGCTCAACAAGCCGGGCAAGTTGACCGATGCCGAGTTTGACATCATGAAAACGCATCCGACCGAGGGCTACAAGATGCTCTCAGCCAGCCCGGGGATCGATGCGGTATCGCTGGACGTGGTGTTGCACCACCATGAAAAGATTGACGGCTCGGGCTACCCCGAGCGGCTCAGCGGCGATCAGATCAGCCTGCACGCCAAGATGGGCGCGGTCTGTGATGTCTACGACGCCATCACTTCGAACCGACCCTACAAATCGGGCTGGGACCCGGCCGAGTCGTTGCGCAAGATGGCCGAGTGGAAGGGGCACTTTGACCCCAAGGTGTTTCAGGCCTTTGTCAAGAGCATGGGCATTTACCCGGTGGGTTCTCTGGTGCGAATGAATTCAGGCCGGATTGGTGTGGTAACTGAACAGTCGCAAAAGTCACTGACCACGCCGATCGTCAAGTTGTTTTTTTCGACCAAGTCGAACATGCGCATCGTGCCTTTGGTGCTCGATTTGTCGTCTGCGTCGGTTTTAGACCGGATAGCGGCGCGCGAAGACCCTGCCAGCTGGAACTTCCCCGACCTCAACGAATTGTGGTCGGGACTGCCCGAACTCAACCGGTAATCAGTGCTTGGCCGCTGCCGGAGCGTACTTGCGCAGCTCTTGCTTGGCAATGGCGTTGCGGTGCACTTCGTCTGGGCCGTCGGCAAAGCGCAGCGTGCGTGCGCTGGCGTAGTAATAGGCCAGCGGAAAGTCGTCACACATACCTGCGCCACCAAAAGCCTGCATCGCCCAGTCGATCACCTGGCACGCCATGCTGGGCGCCACCACCTTGATCATGGCAATTTCGTTGCGCGCAAATTTGTTGCCAGCAATGTCCATCATCCAGGCCGCCTTGAGCGTGAGCAGACGCGCCATGTCGATCTTGCAGCGCGCCTCGGCAATGCGTTCTTGGGTGACAGTTTGCGCAGCGATCGGCTTGCCAAAGGCGATGCGGCTGCTGGTGCGCTTGCACATCAGCTCCAGCGCGCGCTCGGCCAGGCCAATCAGGCGCATGCAGTGGTGGATGCGTCCTGGCCCCAGGCGTCCCTGTGCAATTTCAAAGCCACGACCTTCTCCCAGCAAGATGCTGTCAGCCGGTACGCGCACGTCTTTATAGGCGATTTCCATATGGCCGTGCGGCGCGTCGTCGTAGCCCATCACGTTCAGGGGTCGCAACACCTTCACGCCTGGCGCATTGGACGGCACCAGAATCATGCTTTGCTGCACATGGCGTTCGGCGTCCGGGTTGGTCTTGCCCATGACGATATGCACCGCGCAGCGCGGGTCGCCAGCGCCGCTGATCCACCATTTGCGGCCGTTGACCACATAGCTGTCGCCGTCGCGCTCGATGCGGGTCTCCACATTGGTGGCGTCGCTCGAGGCGACGTCGGGCTCGGTCATTGAAAAAGCCGAGCGGAATTTGCCCTCAAGCAAGGGCTTGAGCCACTGCTGCTTGTGCTGCACAGAACCATAACGGGCAATGGTTTCCATGTTGCCAGTGTCAGGCGCCGAGCAGTTAAAGACCTCACTGCTCCACAGTACCCGACCCATGATTTCGGCCAGTGGCGCGTATTCCTGGTTGGTCAGGCCGGCACCTGCGTCTATGCCACCGGCCTGCGCACTGTCGACCGGGTAGAACAGGTTCCACAGGCCTTGTTCTTGCGCTTTGAGTTTGAGGGCTTCGATGGTTTGCAGCGGGGTCCAGCGCTTGCCAGCGGCAGTGTTGGCTTCAATTTCGGCGTGGTACGCACCTTCTGCGGGGTAAACGTAGTCGTCCATGAAGCGCAGCAACTTGGCTTGTAGTTCCTTGGTCTTGGGGGAGTAGTCAAAGTCCATGGTGGTCTCGCTGGGTGGGAAAGGGTAAAAAAATTAGATAAGAAAACAAGCTCTAGCCCTTATAAATAAAGCGCTATAAGCTATTAAAGATATACTAAGTCCGCTGTGCAAACTGCCATGCCAGTTCGGCCAGCGGGCGCGCTCCGGCGGCTGCGCGCAGCGCCTGGGCGCTGGCAGCGGTACCGTCCTGCGCGCGCTTGCCTATGCCTTGCAGAATGGCGGCCATGCGAAACAGGTTGTAAGCCATGTAGAAAGACCAGTCGGCGGCCAATTGCCCGGGTGTGGCCAGACCGGTGCGGTGGCAGTAACTGCGAATGTAGTCGTCCTGCGCAGGAATGCCCAAGTTGGCCAGGTCCAGGCCGCCGATGCCACGGAACGCACCCGGCGGAATATGCCAGGCCATGCAGTGGTAACTGAAATCGGCCAGCGGGTGGCCCAGGGTGGACAGTTCCCAGTCGAGCACTGCAATCACCCGAAGCTCGGTTGGGTGAAACACCAGGTTGTCCATGCGGTAGTCACCGTGCACGATGCTGACCATCGCCGGGTCGCGCGCCATCGCCGGAATGTGCGCTGGCAGCCAGTCCATCAGCCGGTCCATCTCGGCAATGGGTTCGGTGATCGAGGCGCTGTACTGCTTGCTCCAGCGGCCGATCTGGCGCTCAAAATAATTGCCCGGTTTGCCGTAGTTGGCCAGACCAATGGCCTGGTAGTCCACCGTATGGAGTGCGGCGATCACACGGTTCATCTCGTCGTAAATGGCAGCGCGCCCAGCGGTCGTTTGCGCGGGTAAGGATTGGTCCCACCAGATGCGCCCGCTGACCATCGACATGATGTAGAAAGCGCGGCCAATGACCGATTCGTCCTCGCACAGGCAGAGCATCGCTGGTACCGGTACGTCGGTGTGGGCCAGCGCGCGCATCACAGCGAATTCACGCTCGATGGCGTGTGCCGACGGCAGTAGCTTGGCCACGGGCGCGGGCTTGGAGCGCATCACATAGGTTTGTGTCGGCGTAATGAGCTGGTAGGTCGGGTTGGACTGGCCGCCCTTGAAAGACTGGATGCTGAGCGGGCCAACAAAGCCCGCGAGGTTGTGCGTCAGCCAGCGCGCCAGTGCGTCCTGGTCAAAGGCTTGTGCCGGGGTGATGGCGCGTGTGCCGGAGTAATCTTCCTGTTGTGTCATGGTGGTCTGGGTGCAAAGGCGCTTATTGATGATCGGCTTCGGTGATGCGCATCAGTGCGGCGCGGTTGCGAATAACGACGCCGCCGAGTTCGATCCGGATGATTTCTTCGCGCTCCAGGGTTTTGAGCTCCTGGTTGACGCGCTGGCGCGAGGCGCCCAGCAGCTGCGCCAGCTCTTCTTGCGCCAGTTGTAGCCCGATGCGCACCTCAGCGCTGTCGCTGAGTGAGGGCACGCCATACGAGCGCGCCAGGTGCAGCAGTTGTTTGGCCAGGCGCGCGCGCAGCGGCAGCGTGTTGAGGTCTTCCACCAGGCCGTACAACTGGCGGATGCGCCTGGCGTGCAGGCGCAGCAGCGCCTCGTACAGCTCGCTATGCTGGGCCAGTATTTTGGTGAAGTCGGCACGGGCGACGCACAACACGGTGGTGTCGCCATGGGCGTAGGCGTCGTGCGTGCGGCGGTCGCCGTCAAAAATCGCCACATCGCCAAACCAGATGCCGGGTTCAACATAAGTCAGGGTGATTTGCTTGCCAGAGATGGCGGTGGAACTGACGCGCACCGCGCCCTTGGCGCAGGCGATCCACTCTTGTGGCTGATCGCCACGCGCAGTGATCAGGTCGCCGTCCTGGTAGCGGCGCACGTAGGCGCAGCGCAGAATGTCGTGTCGCAGCGACGGTGACAAGCTGGCAAACCAGCGCCCGGCATTGATTGCAGCGCGTTCTTCAAGGGTGAGGATGGGCTCGCTCATGCGCTATTGTTACGCGCAATTGGCAAGCGCTGTGAGACCGGCTGTCACCTGCGTGTCTGCAGTCAGCGCTAACGTCGCACCTGCAAGGCACCTGGATTGATGATGTTGGTGGGGCGGCCCTTGATGAAATTGACCACGTTCTCAAAAGCGGCGCCAAAGTACATCTCGTAGCTGTCGAGTTCAACGTAGCCAATGTGCGGCGTACAGACGCAGTTTTCCAGCCGCAAGAGCGCGTGCCCTTGCAAAATAGGCTCTGACTCGTAGACGTCAATGGCGGCCATGCCGGGACGGCCCCGGTTCAGGGCGGCCAGTAAGGCGTCTGGCTCAATCAGCTCGGCGCGTGAGATGTTGACCAGCATGGCGGTCGGCTTCATGCGCGAGAGGTCTTCCTGCCGCACGACGCCAGTGGTGTCTTCGTTCAGGCGCAAATGCAGCGACAACACGTCGGACTGCTCAAACAGTTCCTCACGCGTGGCGGTGACTTCAAAGCCGTCGAGTGCAGCGCGCTCGCGTGATGGCGCCCGGCCCCAGATGACCACGCGCATGCCAAACGCCCGGCCGTAGCCGGCGACGAGCTGGCCGATGCGCCCGTAACCCCAGATGCCCAGTGTGCGACCCCTGAGCGTGGTACCCAGACAAAAATTGGGTGGCATGCTGGCCGATTTGAGTCCGGACTGTTGCCAGGCACCGTGTTTGAGGTTGCCGATGTACTGCGGCAGCCGCCGCATGGCCGTCATGATCAGCGCCCAGGCCAGCTCGGCAGGTGCCACCGGCGAGCCAGCGCCTTCGGCCACCGCAATACCGCGTTCGGTACAGGCATTGACGTCCAGATGGGCACCGACATGCCCGGTCTGGGACACCAGCTTGAGGCGCGGCAGCTTGTCGATCAGCGCGCGCGGCAGGTGGGTACGCTCGCGGTTGAGCACGATGACGTCGGCGTCTTTGAGTCGCACGGAGAGTTGCCCCAAGCCTTTGACCGTATTGGTGAAAACCTTGGCCTGGTAGGGTTCCAGTTTTTCAGCGCAGGCGAGTTTGCGCACAACGTCTTGGTAGTCGTCGAGAATCACAATATGCATAACGCCGATTGTGCCCTGACATGCGGCGCTTGCCAGCCGCAGGTAACCTCAACTGCAAATTTTTACAACTGGCGATTGTCAGCCCAGCAGTGCCTCGCGCGCGGCCAGCCGGTCAAGCTCGGCACACACGTCGGCCATGCGCCCGGAAATGCGCAAGCGCCCGGGAAGTCGGCCGCCTTGGCCGATTTCCATGACCTGGAGCACACGCAGCGGCCGGGTCTGGACAGGGTGGGGTGCGGCGTTGGGTGTCGACTGGATCAGTTGGCTGCGCAGTGTGGTTGTTGGTACACGGGTGCCAGTGTTGCAAGGCTGGGGTGTTGCCGTCAGCCAGCGCAGCAGCGATTTCATCACCGCTGCCAATGAAACGGGAGCGTTTGTGTTATTCATGGTGTTCACATCATCATGGTGTTACGGATCAGGCCAACGGCCAGGCCTTCGATTTCGAACGGTTCGCCGGGTTCGACGACGATGGTCTGGTAGTCGGGGTTTTCCGGGTGCAGCTCAATGCAGCGCGGCGTGCGCATGAAGCGTTTGACGGTGACCTCGTCGCCTAGACGCGCGACGACAATCTGGCCGTTTTTGGCGTCGCGCGTGGTCTGCACGGCCAGCAGGTCGCCGTCCATGATGCCGGCGTCGCGCATCGACATGCCACGCACCTTGAGCAGGTAGTCTGGCTTGTGTGCAAACAGGCTGCTTTCAACATAGTAGGTTTGATCGACATGCTCTTGCGCCAGTATGGGTGAACCGGCGGCCACCCGGCCAATGAGCGGCAGCGCCAACTGCGCCAGCGCGGCCAGTGGTGATGCAAACTCGGCACTGCGTGCGGCGTTGATGGAGCGCATGGCATCACCATGCAGCCGAATGCCGCGTGAGGTGCCGCTGACCAGCTCAATGGCACCCTTGCGCGCTAGGGCTTGTAAATGTTCTTCAGCCGCGTTGGCCGATTTGAAACCCAGTTCGGTGGCTATTTCAGCGCGGGTGGGGGGGGCGCCGGTGCGGGCGATGGCGCGCTGGATAAGATCAAGGATCTGTAGCTGGCGTTCGGTCAATTTGGGGCGGCTGAGCATGGCGACTCCTGAAATGGTTTTGTGGCAAACACAACTGGTTAAAAAACACTGTTTTCATATCCAGTAACTGTATTTTTAATCAGTTTTTAAAAGAGTGCAAGTGAATTCCGAAAAAAACGCAAAAAAAATTGTTGTGCTGGGTACCGGCGGCACCATTGCTGGTACCGCCAGCAATGCGGCTGACAACATTGGCTACACCGCTGCACAGGTAGGTGTGGCGCAGCTGCTGGATGCTGTGCCTGGCTTATCCAGCCTTTTGCAAGGCCATGCTTTGCTGAGCGAGCAGGTAGCGCAGGTGGACAGCAAAGACATGCGCTTTGACATCTGGCAGACCCTGGTGCGACGCGTGTCTGCCCACTTGTCGCAGCCCGACGTGACCGGGCTTGTTATTACCCACGGCACCGACACGCTGGAAGAAACCGCCTATTTCCTGCATGCCGTCTTGCCAGCCAGGCTGATCAATTCCAAGCCAGTGGTGTTGACTTGCGCCATGCGCCCGGCATCAAGTCTGTCGCCAGACGGTCCGCAAAACCTCAAAGAGGCGGTGACCGTCGCTTTGCGTGCCGGTGCCCACGGCGTGGTTGCCGTGTGTGCTGGCAGCGTACATGCTGCGCTGGACGTGCAAAAGAACCACACCTACCAGCCCGCTGCTTTCACCTCAGGCGATGCCGGGCCGTTGGCGTATGTTGAAGAGGGTGCTGTCCGATTATTAAGAAATTGGCCTCTAGCCCCTGAATTAAAAGCGCAAGAAGCTATTGAAAAAATAGCGTTTGTCAGCACTTGGCCACGGGTTGAAGTGGTCATGAACTACGCCGGTTGCGACGGCGCAGTGGTGGACGCGTTGCTGCGCTGCTCGCCCGACGCATCACCGCTGCGCGGCTTGGTGGTGGCCGGCACCGGCAACGGCACGATTCACAAAGACCTGGAGGCCGCATTGCGCCGGGCGCTGCAAGCCGGGGTGCGCGTCGTGCGAACCACCCGTTGCGCCAACGGGCGGGTGCTGCCAGCGGCCAAAAGCGAATTTGCGTCCTCTGACGGCTTGTCGCCGGTCAAGGCGCGTGTGGCGTTGATGCTGGATTTGATGGGACGCTGACGTTGCAAAACAAAGCGCCTAACACCCTCGCGGGCATCAGGCGCTTTGCAAAGACTGAAAAAGCTCAGCCAGCCAGCGCCGCAAACGCGCGGGCGGTGATGTCCTCGACGCTACCGGTACCGCTGATGGCGCGGTATTTGGGGGCTGCAGCCGGGTCGGCCTTGGCCCAGTTGCTGTAGTAGTCCACCAGCGGACGCGTTTGCGCGCTGTAGACCTCCAGGCGTTTCTTGACGGTTTCTTCTTTGTCGTCATCGCGTTGCACCAGTGGCTCGCCTGTTACGTCATCCACGCCCGCGACTTTGGGCGGATTGAACTTGACATGGTAGGTGCGCCCTGACGGCGGGTGCGAGCGACGGCCACTCATGCGGTCGATGATGGCATCAAACGGCACGTCAATCTCTAACACGTAGTCCAGCTTCACGCCGGCGGCCTTCATCGCGTCGGCTTGCGGAATCGTACGCGGAAAACCATCAAACAGAAAACCGTTGGCGCAATCGGCTTGGGCAATGCGCTCCTTGACCAGGTTGATGATCAGGTCGTCGCTGACCAGGCCGCCCGCGTCCATCACCTGTTTGGCCTGCACGCCCAGCGGGGTACCGGCTTTGACAGCAGCGCGCAGCATGTCGCCGGTGGAAATTTGCGGAATGCCGTATTTTTGGCAGATGAAGGTGGCTTGTGTGCCTTTGCCAGCACCGGGTGCGCCCAACAAAATCAGTTTCATGTTTGTCCTCGGGTTTTGTTATGGAAAAAAGTAGCGGCAGCGCGGCGCATTGGAGATGCGGGAGCGGCTCTGCGCGATACTTCTTGAGGTTATCACGCGAAAAGCGCGCCATCGCTTACATCGCTTACAAGGTTTTGACCTTTGTCAACAGTTGGCGCACGCGTTCCAGATCTTCGGGCGTGTCCACGCCAGCACCGGGGGCGTGCGCGGTAATGTGCACCACGATGCGATAGCCGTGCCAGAGCGCGCGCAGTTGCTCCAGCGATTCGGTCAGCTCCAGCGGCGACTGCAGCAAAGTGGGAAATTGCCGCAGAAAGCCAACGCGGTAACCGTAAATGCCAATGTGGCGCAGCGGCGCCGGCTGCGGCAACTGCATGGGCGCGTCGCGCGGGTAGGCGATTGGGGCGCGGCTGAAATACAGGCCCATGTGCTGCGCATCAAGCACCACCTTGACGACGTTCGGGTTGTGAAAATCTGCTACTGACTCAATAGCGTATGCAGCAGTGCTCATATGGGCTAGCGGTGTTTTTTGCAATAAATTGGCAACGCCAGCAACGAGCGCCGGGTCAATCAGCGGCTCGTCACCCTGCACGTTGACCACAATCTCGTCGTCGGCCAGGCCAAGCAGCGCGCAGGCTTCGGCCAGGCGATCGGAGCCGGACGGATGGTCAGCGCGGGTCAGCACGGCATCTACGCCGTGCGCCCGGCAGGCGATCACGATGGCGGGGCTATCGGCTGCCACCACCACGCGCGGCTTTTCGCCGGTGACCGAGAGAACGCGCTGCGCCACGCGCACCACCATCGGCACGCCGCCAATGTCGGCCAGCGGCTTGTTGGGCAGGCGGGTGGAGGCCAGCCGCGCTGGAATCAGGACGATGAAGCTCACAGGCCGGGTTTTTCGGCCGAGCGCCCGACGGAATTCACAGCCCGAGTTCCTCGTCGGTGAGAGTACGCGCCTCGTTTTCGAGCAGGATCGGAATGCCGTCGCGCACCGGGTAGGCCAGGCGGGCGCTGCGCGAGGTCAGCTCCTGTTTCTCTCGGTTGTATTGCAGCGGTCCCTTGGTGACCGGGCAAACCAGCAGTTCAAGTAGTCGTGTGTCCATGGGGCAATGATAGCGGCTCAAAACGATGTTCAAGGCGCAGGTCAAACGCCTGCCAGAACGCGTCGGGCAAGTCGCAGATCAGCGGCACGGCCAGCGCATCCGGACACAAGGGCCACAGTTTGACAGCGTCTTTTTCGGTGCAAATAAGCCGATAGCCCTTGTATTGACTGGGCTGCAAGCTACTGAAATCAAAGTGGTCTGGCAACGCCAGCAGCTGCGTCGGTTGCACACCCTGGGCGCGCAGCATGGCAAAAAAAGCTTCTGGCCGGGCAATGGCCGCCAGCGCCAGCACGGGCAATGTCGCGCTGGCGGCCACGTCGGCCAGCGGCACGGTGCTGCCGTCCGCGCGCAGGGCATGGTCGGCCAGCCGCCGCGTCAGGGTAAAGCCACCCAGCTGCGGATGCTGGCCGGTGTGCAGCACGAGACCTGCACCTGCGTGGCGCGGCCAGGGTTCGCGCAGCGGGCCTGCAGGCAGTAAAAAGCCGTTACCCAGGCCCCGGTCGTCAAAGACGACGACCTCCAGATCGCGTGGGAGCGCCAGGTGCTGCAAACCGTCGTCGCTGACGATGATCTGGGTGTCTGGGTGCGCCAACAACAAGGCGTGCGCGGCCTCGATGCGGCGTTCGCCAACAAAAACAGGCGCACCGGTGCGTCTGTGGATCAGGGCCGGTTCGTCGCCGACGTCTTGCGCCGACGCCGCCACCGTCACCGCGCGGCACCCCGGCGTGGTGCGTCCATAGCCCCGGCTGATGACGCCGACGTGAAGCCCGCGCTGTTGCAGGTGGCGCGCCAGCTCAATGACGATCGGCGTCTTGCCAGCACCGCCCGCGATGACGTTGCCGACGACGATCACCGGCACCGGCAGCGCTTGCGTGGTCAGCCAGCCGCTGCGGTACGTCATGCGCCGCAGACCAGCCAGCGTGCGGTAAACCAGCGACAGCGGCCACAGCAGCCAGGCCAACGTGCCGCGTTTTTGCCAAGCCAGCAACAACTGCGTTTGCCAGACAGGTCGTTGGGTGGTGGCTCTCATGGTGTGCGGTTTGGGCAGCCCGGTGGTGGCCCGACATGGCGCCTATTGCGCCGCGGCTGCGCCAGAAGATTGGGTGGCAAAGGTGATTTGTGACAGACCGGCACGCCGCGCCGCTTCCATCACCGTGATGACCGACTGGTGGCGCGCCGTGGCGTCGGCGTAGATGATCAGCACCGACTCTTTGCCCGCCTTGGCGGCGGCCTGGATGGCGCTGGCCAGATCAGTCACACCGCGGCCGATGACCGGCTGGCGGTTGACGGTGTAGCCGCCTTCGGCGTTGACCGAAACCAGCACTTCCTTGGGGTAATCGCGCTGGGCGTCGACATCAGCGGTGGGCAGGCGCAGTTGCAGTTCGGTAAATTTGCTGTAGGTGGTTGACAACATCAAAAAGATCAGCACCACCAGCAGCACGTCGATGAATGGGATCAAGTTGATCTCGGGCTCTTCTTTCTGGCGCGGGCGGAAATTCATGGCCATGGCAAATCAGCGCCGCAGGTTATTGAGGTGGCGCGACAGGGTTTCAGCGGCCAGTTCCAGCGTCAGCAGGTATTCGTCGACCCGGGCGCGAAAGTAGCGCCAGAAGATCAGCGACGGGATGGCAATGATCAAGCCGAACGCGGTGTTGTACAGCGCCACTGAAATGCCGTGCGCCAGTTGTGCCGGGTTGCCGCCAGTGGCGACGTTGGACGACTGCGAGCCAAAAATCTCGATCATGCCCACCACGGTGCCAAACAAGCCCATCAACGGCGCGGCTGATGCGATGGTCGCCAGCGCGTTGAGGTAGCGTTCCAGCCGGTGTGCGACCAGGCGACCGGTGGACTCCATGCTGTCGTGCAGGTCGGCATCGCTGCAACGCGGATTGGTGTTGAGGGTTTTCAGGCCACTGGCGAGCACTTCGCCCAACGCGGAGCTGGCTTCGAGCTGCTTGACGACCTCGGCGCCCGGCACGGTGGTACGAGTCACCATCAGCACTTCTTCGAGCAGTTTGGGTGGCGCCACCTTGGAGGTCTTGAGGGTGACGAAGCGCTCGATCACCAACGCCAGCGCCAGAATGGAGCAGGCGATCAAGGGCCAGATCGGCCAGCCTGCAGCTTGTATGATGGAAATCAAAGAGATACCCCGCTTGGTGAAAATGCCGCGTGATGATGGCGTTGCACAATGCTGCGGGATTATGGCGCAGCGTGAAGCGGCATTGACCGGCTGGAAGATCACATATTCTGTGGATAACTTTGTGGAGAACAAGCGGTGCAAGTG
>PFKL01000006.1 GCA_002784245.1 Comamonadaceae bacterium CG_4_10_14_3_um_filter_60_75 | reverse complement strand
GCAGGCGCAAACGCTGCACAAGCTGCTTCAAGTGCGCTCAGGCCTGCGCAGCAGCGCGCCCCCGGCGCTGGCGCTGGACGTGGTGGTGGTCGACGAGGCCTCGATGGTTGATCTGGAACTGATGGCGCGCTTGCTGGCTGCCGTGCCGGTGTCTGCCCGGCTGATTCTGCTGGGCGACAAGGACCAGTTGGCCTCGGTCGAAGCCGGCGCGGTGATGGGCCAGTTGTGCGACGGCGCGGCAGCGGGCGGCTACAGCCCGGATACCGTGCGCTGGGTTGCCCAGACCACGGGCCAGGACATCAGCGCCTGGGCGGGCGCGGGCGGTGCGCTGGCGCAGCAAACGGTGATGCTGCGCCACAGCCACCGCTTTGCGGCTGACAGCGTGATCGGTCAATGGGCCAGCGCGGTCAATGCCGGTGACCGTGCCGCGGTGGCGGCGCTGTGGGACGCCGCCCCGCCGTGGACTGCAGACGGCATAGCCAGTGTCACGCGTCTTCACATTGGCCACAGCGGCGCACCGGCCCTGAGCGCATTGGTGCGCCACGGCTGGCGCGATTGGTTGGCGGTGCTTTCGGGCCACGACAACGTGTCGGCGACGGACCAGGCGACGCAGAGTGATGCACAGGCACTGCAACTTTTGCAGCAGTTTGGCCGGTTTCAGGTGCTGTGCGCGCTACGCGATGGCCCGTGGGGCGTGCGCACGCTTAACCAGCAGATCGCCCAGGCGCTGGGTTTTGCCTTTGATGGCTGGTATGCCGGTCGCCCGGTGATGGTCACGCGCAACGACTACAACCTGGGCCTGATGAACGGTGACGTGGGCCTGTGCCTGGCGACCGAGCGCGGCCTGCGCGTGGCGTTTGCACAGGCTGATACAGCGGGCCAGGCGGGTGTGTGCTGGGTGCTGCCCAGCCGTCTGGATGCGGTCGAGACGGTGTTTGCCATGACCGTGCACAAGTCGCAGGGCTCGGAGTTTGACCAGGTGGTGCTGGTGCTGCCTGACCGTGCCGCACCGGTGCTCACGCGTGAGTTGCTCTACACCGGCATCACCCGCGCCAAGACGCGTTTGACGCTGGTGGTGCCGCAAGCGGGTGTGCTGCGTCAGGCTGTGGCGCAAAAGGTATGGCGCAGCGGCGGGCTGGCCATGGACACAGTGACGGCCGTGTAATATGCCTGCTCATGAAGATTGATCCCCTGATCGTCCAGCTGGCGGCGGAAAACGTTCGCGCCGAAATACTGCCGCGCACGGAAACCCTGCAAATTGACCCAGCCATGGTGCAAAAGATCAAACAGCGGGTGCCCATTTTTGGCGGCATGTCGCCAGATTGCCTTATGCGCACGCTGGCCATTGCACAACATTCCTCGGTGCAGGCAGGTGCTGTGATCTGTAGCGAGGGCGAGGTGGGTGACGCGTTTTTTGTGTTGCTCAGCGGCGAAGTCCGGGTCGAAAAACAGGCAAAAGACCAGACGGTCGAGTTGGCGCGCCTGGGCGCGGGTCACTGTTTTGGCGAAATGGCGCTGGTGGGCAGACATCTGCGATCGGCGACGGTGCGAGCCGCCAAGGACAGCCACATCATGCGTTTTGATCGGGCGCAGATTGATGCCAACGCGCAAAGCGCGCACATCATTTACCGCAACATTGCCGCCATCCTGGCCAGCCGTCTGGAAAGCTCCAGCGGGCAACTGGCCGATTTGACCGATCGCTGGAAACACGCCTGATCCACGTCTGCTATCAGCGCGCCTCTGCGGCGCTCAGCAACGCTTCGTGCAGGTATTGCACCAGCGTCTGTGCGTTGGCCGGTGTCAGACGCTGTGCGTCATAGCCAACATTCAAAATCAACCGTCCACGGTAGCTGCTGGCGGCGGTAAAGAGCGTCTGGTAGGGCATGGGGCACAGCGCGAAAGAGATGGCTTCGACCGCCGGGTCGTCTGCCACGGCATCAATTGCGCCGACGTTGCTGACCATGGTGTTGGGCAGCGAGGCCAGCGCTTTCTTGCTGAACGGCTCCAGGTGGTTGGGCAGCACCGGCGCGCCGGTCAAGCCATACAACCAGTACAGCAGATGGCCTTCGCCGCGCGCAAGCTGCAGCCGCGTCTGGGCAATCACGTCGCGTGCCAGCGCCCAAATAGCGGTGTCGTCGCTGATCTGAAACGTGTTCGAGATCAGCGACACAAACAGCCCGGTAGGCGTGGCTGGCTGCATCGGTTCCAGGTGGGGCCGCATGTCCACCGGGCACGACAGAAAGAACGTGCTTTGCGCCCCCAGCGGCTGCAGCCGGTGCTGCGCCAGCAGCTGCGCCGCACACAACGCACCGTGCACGGTGGTGCCCTCGGCGCGGGCGCGCTGCAACAGCCCTTGGCTGGTGTCTGCGGGCAGCGTGCACTGGATGAATCGGGGTGTGCGTGCGCTGGCTTTGGTGGCCAGCCAGGGAATGGCTGGCAGCGCGCCGTAGCGGCGGTAGTCGCCAATCAGGGTGTTGCGCAGGGCCTTGGCCCCGTCTGGCTGGTCGGCCCAGCGGTAGCGCGGCGGGAACACGTCGGCCATGGCGGGCAGGGCGGCCGCTGCTTGCGTGGTTGGCGCTGGCAAGGCGTGCGCCAGCAAGCTTAACAAGCGGCGCAGCAGCGCGGTGCCAGAGCGACCGTCGGCGATGGAATGATGAAAGGTGAGCGCCAGCACGCTGCGCGACGCTGCCTTGTCTTGTAAATACAGGCAGCGCATCAGAGGTGCCGAACCGATGGCAAACAGGTTTGAGAGTTCGCGCTCGATCCAATGCTGCCAGCCGTCGGCACTGTACGGGTGTGTTTGCAATTCAATGGCTTGGTCGGGTGCGGGCTCAAAGCGCAACCCATGCTCTTCGGTCCAGTCAATGCGCACTTGCAGCAGGGCGTTTTCCTGTTGCAGCAAAGTGAGCGCCTGGGCAATGCGCTCGGTTTGCAACAGCGCGCTGCGCTGGGCAAACACCACAAAGTTCATGCTCGACACGTGGTCGGACAGGGTGAAAAAGGCTTCGCCAGGGTCAAGGGGTCGGGAAATCATGTGAGCTTATTTATTTTGGCCGTCGGCAACCAAGCCGCTGCGCGGGTTCAACGCAAAACAGCCTGCGATGAGAAACGCGCTGCGGTACGTCAATCAGTCTGTAACCGGCACACAGCAGCAAAACAAATTGCGGTCGCCGTAAACGTTGTCAATGCGTCCCACCGGCGGCCAGTATTTGCTGGCTTTGAGTTCAGGCACTGGAAACGCCGCCAGCCCTCGTGAATAGGGCTTAGTCCAATCTGAATCCAATAGCTCTGCGGCGGTGTGTGGGGCGTTGACCAGCGGGTTGTTATCCTGCGGCCATTCGCCACTTTCAACGCGCGCAATCTCACCGCGGATGGCGATCATGGCATCGATGAAGCGGTCCAACTCTTGCAATGTTTCGCTCTCGGTCGGCTCCACCATCAGCGTGCCGGGCACCGGAAAGCTCAACGTGGGCGCATGAAAGCCGTAGTCCATCAGCCGTTTGGTCACGTCTTCAGCGCCAACGCCGGTGCGGTCTTTGAGGGGGCGCAGGTCCAGAATGCACTCGTGGGCCACGCGTCCCGGTTGACCGTTCACCGGCACACTGGTGTACAGCGTAGGGTAGTAGGTTTTAAGACGGGCGCTGATGTAGTTGGCGCTCAGGATGGCCACTTCAGTTGCTGCCTTGAGGCCATCTGCGCCCATCATGCGGCAGTACATCCACGAAATCGGCAACACCGACGCATTGCCCAAGGGCGCTGCGGATATGGCCCCCACGCTCGCCACTGCGTGTGCTTCGCTGCCCCCCGAGGGGGCTACTTTCCCTTGGGGCGGCCCGGCGGGAAAGTCCGCACCGA
>PFKL01000065.1 GCA_002784245.1 Comamonadaceae bacterium CG_4_10_14_3_um_filter_60_75 | reverse complement strand
TTTTCTGCTGCCTTTGAGCGCGGTATTGGCCTGGTTTTTTACCGCCGTGCATCTGCCCGCGGGCGTGTTGTTGGGCTGCATGGCCGCGGGCATCTGGATGTCCTCGCGCGACCTGCAGCTGCACGTGGCCAGCCCCTTGTTTGCCTTGGCGCAGGGCGTGCTGGGCTGCCTCATGGCGCACAGCCTGCAACCGGCTGCGCTGCAGCGGGTAGCGGGTGGCTGGCCGATCTTTCTGATTGCGACGGGTTCGGTGATTGTGGCCAGCGCGGTGTTGGGCTGGATCATGATGCGGCGTCAGGTTTTTCCGGGTACCACGGCGGTCTGGGGCTTGGCCCCTGGTGCGGCATCGGCCATGGTGGTGATGGCCGAGTCTTACGGGGCGGATGTGCGCCTGGTGGCGTTCATGCAGTATTTGCGCGTGGCGGTGGTCACAGCTACGGCCGCGTTGGTCGCGCGGCTGTTTGCCGGTCACAGTACGTCAGCGGTGGTCAGTGCGGGCAGTTGGCTGGCCGTGGCCAATCCGGTTGACGTGGGTTGGACGATGCTGCTGGCGTTTGGTGGCGCGCTGCTGGCGCAGCGCTTGCGCATCCCCGCCGGGCCGATGGTGCTGCCGCTGTTACTGGGCACCGTGCTGCAGGCCACTGGGGTGCTGGTGATCGAGCTGCCCGAGGCGCTGCTGGCGCTGGCTTACGCCATGATCGGCTGGAGTATTGGCTTGCGTTTTACCCACGCGATTTTGTTGCACGCGCTGCGCGCCCTGCCGCAGGTGTTTGCCTCGATCGTGGTGCTGATGGGAGTGGGTGTGGTGATTGCCGTGGTGCTGACCGAGGTGGCCGCCATTGACCCCATGACGGCGTACCTGGCATCGAGCCCGGGCGGTGCCGATTCGGTTGCGGTGATTGCCGCCACCAGCGCAGTGGACGCGGGCTTTGTCATGGCGATGCAGTTGGCGCGCTTTTTGATGGTGCTGGTGTTTGGCCCGGCAGTGTCAAAATTTGTCGCAAAACAAGCAAAGTGAGCGTCAAACCATGCGACTTCTTTTAGCCGAAGATGAAAACGAACTCGCCAACTGGCTGGTGCGCGCACTGGAGCAAAGCGGCTTTCAGGTCGATTGGGTCAACGACGGCCGCATGGTGCGGGTGTCGCTCAAGGCCACGCGCTACGACGCGCTGATTTTGGATCTGGGCCTGCCTGGCCTGGACGGCCACGACGTGCTGGCCAATCTGCGCGAGGCGGATCACCGGCTGCCGGTGCTGATTTTGACCGCGCGCGATTCGCTCAAGGAGCGCGTGACCACACTGCACGAAGGGGCCGACGACTTTCTGGCCAAGCCCTTCGAGTTGGCCGAGCTGGAAGCACGCCTGCTGGCGCTGATTCGCCGCGCGCGCGGCAGCGAGCACCCACGCCTGGCCTGCGGCGCGTTGCATTACGACGCAGGCAGCAAGCTGTTCACGCTGAACCACCAGCCGCTGACGCTGACACCACGCGAGCACGCCGCACTGCTGGCGCTGATCCAGCACAGCAACGAGCCGCTGTCCAAACAGGAAATTCTTGACCGGGTGTTTTCTGACGAGCAGGACGTGCACCCCGAGGCGGTTGAGGTAATGGTGCACCGCTTGCGCAAACGCCTGACCGGCAGTACGGTGCGCATCAGCACGCTGCGGGGTTTGGGTTATGTGCTGGAGAGCGGTGCGTGATGCTGCGCCATCTGCACTCAATGAGCCTGCGTCGCGCCTTGTTGCTGGTGCTGGTGCCGGGGCTGATGCTGGTGGCCGCGGCGGAAATCTGGCAGACCTGGCGCACCGCGGTGGATGCAGCCAACGCCGCGTATGACCGTTCGCTGCTGGGCGCCATCAAGTCGATGGATGCCAATATCTCAACCGCCAGTGGTGGCCTGGGAGTGGAGTTGCCCTACCGCATGCTCGAGTTTTTTGAACTCACCGCCAGCGGCCATGTTTACTACCGCGTCGCCACCGAAAACGGGCTGGTCGAGATTGGCAACGCCAACCTGCCGCTGCCGCCCGGTACGCTGGTCACCGGCCAGCCGCGCTTTATGGATGCGGTTTATTTTGACGAGCCAGTGCGGGTGGGTGCGATCGCGCGTGAGCTCGATGCGCCGCTGGGTGGACAAACGGTGGGCCAGCGGCTGGTGATCCAGGTCGCTGAAACCCTGGAGTCGCGCCAGGCCTTCACCCGGGCGCTGGTGCTGCAGGCGATAGCGCGCGACGTGCTGCTGCTGGGCGCGGCCACAGGCCTGATGGTGTTAGCCGTCGGCTGGGCCTTGCGCCCGCTCAGTCGTCTGCGCAGTGAAGTGCGGGCGCGCGCCGCGCAAGACCTGACACCGATTGCGCCGCAAGGCATCCCGGCCGACGTGCAGCCGCTGGTGGAGGCGATCAACTTTCACATCGAGCGCAACCGCCAGCACACCGAGGCACGCCAGCGCTTTATGGACGACGCCTCGCACCAGTTGCGCACGCCCTTGACAACGCTGGCCACCCAGGTCGGTTTTGCCCTGCGCGAAACCGACCCGGCCAAGCAGCGCGAGGTGCTGGTCGCCATCAAAACACAACTGGAAGAAACCGTACGCCAGACCAACCAGATGCTGGCGCTGGCGCGCGTGGACAGCGCTGATGTGACGCTGGAGTTTGTTGATATCCAAGCGCTGGCCGAAGAAGTCACCCGCCGCTGGTGGCCACAGGCGCGCACGCATCAGGTTGACCTGGGGCTGGAGACCAACGGCACAGTGCAACCGGTTCTGGGCAACGCGGCCTTGCTCAAGGAAGCGCTCTCCAACCTGCTGCACAACGCAATCCGCTACTGCCCGGCGGATGCGCAGGTGACGGTGCGGGTGGACTACGGTTCAGCTGAGTGCGTGCTGAGCGTCATCGACACCGGGCTCGGCATGAGCACCGCTGACCTGGCGCGTGCCGGCGACCGGTTCTTTCGTGGCAGCAACGTGTCGCAGCCCGGCTCGGGGTTGGGGCTGGCGATCGTGCGTTCCATTGCCGAGCGCCTGGGCGGGCGTCTGACGGTCGGCGTCGGACTCAACGGGCACGGGCTCTCGGTGGCGCTCGTGTTGCCGCTACAGCAGTTGCCCGAGCCTGCAGTCAACCTGGTGTAAGGGTTTCTCCTAGTGTTTTGGCGATTTTTCTGAAAGCCGTTCGAAAGCCCGTGCTTTCTACAGTACGCACACTCCTGTGACCGAGCGATCGATTCTGGAGCGCAAACCAACTCGTCAACTTGTGGAGACTTCATGAAATTCAACGCTTTCAACAAATCACTTCTTTCCGTGCTTTTGGCCAGTGCGGCCAGCGTCAGCATGGCGGGCCCTTTGGACAAAACCGAATGCATCGCTGCTGCCAAACCGGGCGGCGGGTTTGACCTGACCTGCAAGCTCGCGCAAGCCGCGCTGATGCAGGGCAAGTACATCGCCGACCCGATGCGCATCAGCTACATGCCCGGCGGCATTGGTGCGGTGGCCTACAACACCATCATTGCGCAGCGCCCGGCTGAAGCCAACACCATCGTCGCCTACTCGGGTGGCTCGCTGCTGAACATTGCCCAGGGCAAGTTTGGCCGCTACAACGAAAACGACGTGCGCTGGGTTGCTGCCGTGGGCAGCGACTTTGGCGCGGTCATCGTGGCGGAAAGCTCGCCTTTCAAATCCCTGAAAGACCTGGTTGCCGCCGTCAAAGCCGACCCGACCAAGGTGGTGTTTGGTGCCGGTGGTTCCATCGGCAGCCAGGACTGGATGAAAGCCGCGCTGACCGCACGCGCTGCCGGCCTGAGCCCCAAGTCGATGCGTTTTGTGGCGTTTGAAGGCGGCGGCGAAGCCATCACTGCGCTGCAAGGCGGCCACGTGCAGGTGTACTCTGGCGACGCGTCTGAAGCCGAAGAGCAGATCAAGGCCGGTGCCAAGATCCGCGTGCTGGCGGTCATGTCTGACAAGCGCCTCGAAGGCAGTCTGGCGGGCGTGCCCACCGCCAAGGAGCAAGGTATGGACGTGGAATGGCCGATCATCCGCGGCTACTATGTGGGCCCCAAGGTCAGCGATGCCGACTACAAGGTCTGGGTTGACACCTTCAACAAGATGATGGCCACGCCCGAGTTCAACAAGCTGCGCGCCGAGCGCGGTCTGTTCAAGTTCGCCATGACCGGCGCTGAACTGACGGATTACATCAAGCAACGCGTGGCCTTTTACCGCACCCTGGCCGCTGACTTTGGTCTGAACGTCGCCAAGTAAAGGTCAGTTGGGGTCAGAGCACGTTGCTGCGCGAGTGGTCTGACCCACAAAATTTATTCTGAGGAGTCAATCATGAGTGACCGCATTTTGGGCGCGGTGTGCGTGGCCGTGGGTGCAGGCATGGCCTGGGCCGCCCGCAGTTACGTCGCCCCGATTTCCTACGAACCGGTGGGGCCGAATTCGTTTCCGATGTTGATGGCCGGCCTGCTGGCAGTCTGCGGCACGTGGCTGGTCGTCAAGCCCGGTGTGCAGGGGGCTGTCATGACGCGCGCGCAGCTCAAGCCGTTTGCCATGTCGGTGCTGGCCGTGTTCATTTATGCGGGCTTGTTTGAGTTGCTCGGTTTCACTTTGGCAACGACGGTAATGGCGGTGCCGGTGGGTATGGCCTTTGGCGGTGGCTGGAAAAAATCACTCATGGGCGGCATCGGTATTGGCCTGGCGCTGTATTTGCTGTTTGACAAGCTGCTTGACGTGGTGCTGCCTACCGGCGTGCTGTCGTTTATTTTTGGGGGGCGCTGATGGATACCTTGCAACATTTGCTGGCAGGCTTTGGTGTTGCCCTGACACCTTCAAACCTGCTGGTGGCCGCTTTTGGCGGGCTGACCGGCACGGTGGTGGGCATGCTG
>PFKL01000087.1 GCA_002784245.1 Comamonadaceae bacterium CG_4_10_14_3_um_filter_60_75 | reverse complement strand
TCAGCGAGGGTTTTGCCTTTGACTTTTTGCGTGGCGACGTGACCGTTGACAAGGGCATTGCGCGCACCAACAACCTGCAGATGAAAGGCGTCAACGCCGCCGTGCTGATGGAGGGCCAGGCCAATATTGCCGATGAAACGCAGGACCTCAAGGTGGTGGTGGTGCCCGAGATCAACGCTGGTACCGCGTCATTGCTGGCCACCGTGATCAACCCGGCTGTGGGTTTGGGGACGTTTCTGGCGCAGTGGGTGTTACGGCGTCCGCTGATCGACTCGGCCACACAGGAATTCCACGTCGACGGCAGCTGGGCTGACCCGCAGGTAACCAAAGTCCCGTCTGCCACCCGCCCACCCAAGGAGTCCAAACCATGAAAGTTGCCGCTATTCAGATGGTGTCCTCAGCTGACGTCCAGGCCAACGTGGCGCAGGCTGGCAAGCTTTTGCAAGAGGCTGCGCGTGCTGGCTCGGAACTGGTGGTTCTGCCCGAATACTTTTGCCTCATGGGTCACAATGACAGCGACAAACTTGCACTTGCCGAGCCCTTGGGCCACGGGCCACTACAGCAGTTTTTGGCCGACGCGGCCCGGGATCTGGGCCTGTGGCTGGTGGGCGGCACGATCCCGCTGGCGGGCAGTGACCCGGCGCATGTGTGCAACAGCTCGCTGGTGTTTGCGCCCGATGGCGCGCGGGTTGCCCGTTATGACAAGATGCATTTGTTCCGCTTTGACAACGGCGTGGAACATTACGACGAATCCTGCGTGCTGCAGGCGGGCCAGCAGCCGGTGTACTTTGACCTGGATTCGTGCGATGGTCAACGCTGGCGCATTGGTTTGAGCGTCTGCTACGACCTGCGTTTTGCCGAGTTGTACCGTGCCTATGCCAGCGCTGGCGCCCACTTGCTGCTGGTGCCCAGCGCTTTTACCTACACCACCGGGCAGGACCACTGGGAGGTGCTGCTGCGCGCGCGCGCCATCGAAAACCTGGCCTATGTGCTCGCCGCCGCGCAAGGCGGCGTGCACGACAACCAGCGCCGCACCTGGGGCCACGCCATGGCGATTGACCCCTGGGGTCGGGTGCAGGCGCAGCGTGACCAGGGCGCTGGCGTCGTGCTGGCCGAGCTGGACTTTGCCCAGCTGCAGGCCTGCCGCACCCGGCTACCGGCTTTGCAGCACCGCTTGCTATGACGCACACCTTGAGACTGCTACACCGCCTGCGGTTGCTCGGCGCGCTGGTGGGCATTGCTGTTGTGCTGCTGCTGAGCGCGTGCGGCACGTCGGTTGTGCTGGCGCCAACGGCTGCGCCTGCCCCGTCTGCTGCGCCAGCGGCGTCCGTTCCAGCGCAGTCGACGCTACCCGCCGCCACGGTGTCGCTGGGTGCGCCGATCATGCGCAGCGCCAGCAAATGGCTGCCCGTGGCTTGGTCTGACTTGCCGGGGCTCAATGACGACAACCTGTTTGAAGCCTGGAACGCGTGGCTGAAAAGTTGTGAAAAACCAGGACCGGTGTTTGCGCTTTTGTGCCCTGAAATCCGGCGCCTGAGCATCGCCGATGCGGCACAACAACTGGCTTGGTTGCATTCGCGCCTGCAGCCCTACCGCGTCGAGCCGCCCGATGGCAGCACGTCGCCGGGTTTGTTGACTGCTTACTTTGAGCCCGAATTTGTGGCCCGGCGCAGCGCCGGGGCGGGCTTTGCGACGCCGCTTTACAGGTTGCCCACAGGCTTGAGCGCAGGCAAGCCTTGGTATAGCCGGCGCGACATCGATACCCTGCCCGAGGCGCAGGCCGCACTGCGCGGGCACGACTTGCTCTACCTGGCCGACCCGGTTGACGCCTTGCTGTTGCAGATTCAGGGCTCCGGTCGCATCCGTGTGACCGAAGACGATGGCCGTGAACACCTGGTACGTCTGGCCTACGCCGGACACAACGGGCAACCGTACAGCAGCGTCGGGCGCTGGCTGCTACAGCAAGGCGAGTTGCGCGACGCCTCGTGGCCGGGTATGCGCGCCTGGATTGCGGCCAACCCGCAGCGGGTGCGGGAGCTGCTGTGGCAAAACCCGCGGGTGGTGTTTTTCAAGGAAGAAGCGCTGAGCGATTTTGACGCCAACTTTGGCCCGCGTGGTGCGCAAGGGGTGCCGCTGACGCCGGGGCGCTCGATTGCGGTGGACCCAACGAGCATCCCTTACGGCACACCGGTGTGGTTGGCCTCCGAAGGGCCCAGCGTGACGCTCAACCGGCTGGTGCTGGCGCAAGATACCGGCAGCGCGATCGTTGGCGCTTTGCGCGCGGATTACTTTGTTGGCTGGGGTGCGGCAGCAGGCGAGTTGGCCGGGCGGCTCAAGCAGCCGTTGCGGCTTTGGGTGTTGTGGCCCAAGCCGGTGCAATGACGTTACCATTGACCATGTTGAATGACCGATTTCCATAAAGGCAGAGGCAGATCATGAACAAATCCAGCATGCGCGACGTTGACGAGCGCACCAACCTGGCAGGTAACAGCATGTTTGAGTTGCTGTTGTTTCGCCTGGGTGAGGCGCCCGGTACCGACAAGCGCGAGTTGTTTGGCATCAATGTGTTCAAGGTGCGTGAGATTCTGGTCATGCCAGAAGTCACCGCCATGGTCAATTCGCCACCCGCAGTGATGGGGGTGGCCAACATCCGCGGCCAGATGATCACTGTCATCAATCTGCCCCAGATTGTCGGTACCAATCCAACCAAAGGCCTGGGTATCTTGCTGGTGACCGAGTTTGCTCGCTCCACACAGGCGTTTGCGGTCGAAGAGGTCAACGAAATCGTGCGTCTGGAGTGGAAGCAGGTGCTGTCGGCGGAAGGTCGTGGTGGTGGTCTGGTCACCAGTATTGCCCGCCTGGACGGCGATATCGAGAACACCCGGTTGGCACAAGTGCTCGATGTGGAGCAGATTTTGCGTGACGTCTTCCCGGAGCAGCATCAGCTCGATATCGCGGTTGACGATGGGCACAAATTGCATTTGCCGCCCGGTACGGTGGTGCTGGCGGCCGACGACTCGGCGGTGGCGCGCATGATGATCGAGCAGGGCTTGACGTCGATGGGTGTGCCTTTCATCATGACCAAAACCGGGCAGGAGGCGTGGGATCGGCTCAAGGCGATGGCGGCCGAGGCCGAGTCGCAAGGCAAAACCATCAGGGATAAGGTGGCGATGGTGCTGACCGACCTGGAAATGCCTGAGATGGACGGCTTTACCCTGACGCGCAATATCAAGCAGGACGCGCGTTTCAGCGGTCTGCCGGTGGTGATTCATTCCTCATTGACCGGCTCCACCAACGAAGACCATGTCAAAAAAGTCGGCGCCGATGGTTATGTTGCCAAGTTTGTCGCCGAGGAACTGGCCGATACCATCCGGCGTGTGCTGACACGCTGAATTGCTATTGATAAAAGAGCTTTTAGCGCTTGTGTAGAAAGGGCTGCAAGCCTGAAAAGCATTTATTTCTTGGCGAGTCTGAGCCGTCTGTGACAGTGGTTGAATCTGCCTAGGGAGACCCTTTGAATGCGCCGTTGACACCAGCTGCCCTCGCGCCCCTTGCTGGCGTGACCTTGCAGGACAAATACACCCTCGCTCAAGGACAAGCCTTCATGAGCGGCATACAGGCGCTGGTGCGTTTGCCGCTGATGCAGCGCCAGCGCGACCTGGCGGGCGGGCTAAATACCGCCGGCTTTGTCAGCGGCTACCGCGGCTCGCCCCTGGGCAACTACGACCAATCACTGGTGGCCGCCAAAGCACACCTGGACGCCCACCATATCCACTTCCAGCCTGGCGTCAATGAAGAACTGGCGGCCACCGCGGTGTGGGGCACGCAGCAGTTGGACATTTATCCGCAAAGCAAAAAGTACGACGGTGTGTTTGGTATCTGGTACGGCAAAGGCCCGGGGGTTGACCGGTGTTCGGACGTGTTCAAGCACGCCAACATGGCTGGCACGGCGGCCCATGGCGGCGTGCTGGCGGTGGCGGGTGACGACCATGTCAGCAAAAGCTCGACCGCCGCGCACCAGAGCGACCACATTTTCAAGGCCTGCGGGCTGCCGGTGTTTTTTCCGTCCAACGTGCAGGAGATTCTGGACTTGGGGCTGCATGCCATCGCACTCAGCCGCTTCTCGGGCGTGTGGGCGGGCATGAAGACGATTCAGGAGGTGGTGGAATCAAGTGCGTCGGTGGATGTGGATCTGCAGCGCGTCAAGATCATCACGCCCGCTGATTTCTCCATGCCGCCGGGCGGTGTGCACATCCGCTGGCCCGACGCCGCTCTGGCGCAGGAAGCCCGGTTGATGGACTTCAAGTGGTACGCCGCACTGGCCTATGTGCGCGCCAACCGGCTCAATTACAACGTGATCGAAAGCAGCCAGGACCGCTTTGGCATCATGGCCAGCGGCAAGGCGTTCAATGACACGCGCCAGGCGCTGGCTGATCTGGGGCTGGACGTGGCCACTTGCGCGCGTGTGGGTTTGCGCTTGCACAAAGTGGCCGTGGTTTGGCCGCTGGAGCCCAGCGGGACGCGCGCCTTTGCCACCGGCTTGCAAGAGATTCTGGTGGTGGAAGAAAAGCGCCAGATCATTGAATACCAGCTCAAGGAAGAGCTCTACAACTGGCCGGTGCGCCCCAACGTGGTTGGCAAATTTGACGGCGACAGCCAGGGTGGTGGGGGCGAGTGGAGCCAGCCCAACCCGGGCAGCAACGCGCTCTTGCGCGCCAATGCCGACCTCACCCCCGGCCTGGTGGCGCGGGCTATTTACCGGCGACTGGTCAAACTGGGTGTGCCGGCGGACGTGCAACAGCGCATGCAACAGCACCTGAACGCGCTCGACGGCAAGGAGCGCGCTGCGCTGGCGCTGCCGTCTGATACCGGTGAGCGCATGCCGTGGTTTTGCAGCGGCTGCCCACACAACACCAGTACCCGCGTGCCCGAGGGCAGCCGTGCCATGGCCGGTATTGGTTGCCACTTCATGACGGTGTGGATGGACCGGTCTACCACCACCTTCAGCCAGATGGGCGGTGAGGGTGTGGCCTGGGTTGGGCAGCAGCCGTTCACCACGGACACGCATGTGTTTGTCAACCTGGGGGATGGCACCTACTTTCACAGTGGCCTGTTGGCCATCCGGCAAAGCATTGCCGCCGGCGTGAACATCACCTACAAGATTCTCTACAACGACGCGGTGGCCATGACCGGCGGCCAGCGTGTTGGTGAACGCAAGGAAGGCCACAGCGTGCTGCAGATGCAACGCAGCGTGCTGGCTGAAGGCGCTGCCAAGGTGGTGATCGTGACCGACGACCCGGCCAAGTACCAGGGCGTGGCGCTGGAGGCAGGGGTGACCGTGCAGCACCGCGATGCGCTTGACGCCGTTCAGCGCCAGCTGCGTGAGCTCCAGGGCACCACAGTCCTTATCTACGACCAGATGTGCGCCACCGAAAAACGCCGCAAGCGCAAGCGTGGCACCCTGGCCGAGCCCGACGAGCGCGTCGTCATCAACCCGGCGGTGTGCGAGGGCTGTGGTGACTGTGGCGCGCAGTCCAACTGCCTGAGCGTGGAGCCGCTGGAAACCGATTGGGGGCGCAAGCGCGTCATCAACCAGAGCACCTGTAACAAGGATTTTTCTTGCGTCAAGGGCTTTTGCCCGAGTTTTGTCACCGTCAAGGGCGGACAACTGAAAACCCCCAAAAAAGGTGCAGGCCCGTCGCTGGGTGCGTTGCCGCCCTTGCCGGAGCCTGATTTACCAGCCACCGCGCGCGCCTGGGGCATCGTCGTCGGTGGGGTGGGCGGCACCGGGGTCATCACCATCGGCCAGTTGTTGGGCATGGCCGCGCACCTGCAAGGCAAGGCCGTGGTGACACAAGACGCCGGCGGTCTGGCGCAAAAAGGCGGTGCCACCTGGAGCCACATCCAGATCGCCGACGCGGCCGAGGCCATTTGCACCAGCAAGGTTGACACGGCGCAGGCTGACCTGGTGATTGCCTGCGATGCCATTGTGGCCGCCAGCAAAGCGACACTGGCCGTGATGCAACCCGGGCGCACCTTTGTCGCGTTTAACACCCACGCCACGCCGACGGCGGCGTTTGTGCACAACGCCGACTGGCAGTTCCCGCAAGGTGGCTGCGAGGCGGCTATCAGCACGGCCGTTGGGGGGCAGGACGCGCTTGGCTTGGTGGATGCCGAGGCGGTGGCACGCGCTGCGTTGGGGGATTCGATCTACACCAACCCGCTGCTGCTCGGTTACGCCTGGCAAAAGGGTCGGGTGCCGCTGGCGCGGGCGGCGATTTTGCAGGCCATGGAACTCAACGGCGTGCAGGTGGCCAACAACCAGGCCGCTTTTGAGTGGGGCCGCCAGTGCGCACACGATCTCGCGGCGGTGCAGGCGCTGCTCAAGACAGAGCAGGTGATTCGCTGGGTCAGGAAACCAACGGTCGCCGAGATTGTCAGTCAGCGCAGTGCCTTTTTGACCGATTACCAGCACGCTGCTTATGCGGTGCGCTATCAAAAAGCGATTAGTGAGGTGCAGCAGGCGGACGCCTTGTGGGGCAAAACGGGCTTGAGTGAAGCGGTGGCGCGTAACCTGGCCAAGCTGATGGCCTACAAGGACGAATACGAGGTAGCGCGCCTGCACGCCAACGGTGACTTTGAAAGTCAGATCGCGGCGCAGTTTGACGGCGAGGTCCAGCTGCACTTTCATCTGGCGCCGCCGCTGCTGGCCAAAACCAACGACAGGGGTGAACTGGTCAAACAGCGTTACGGCCCGTGGGTGTTGACCGCTTTGCGTTGGTTGCGGCATTTGAAGGGCCTTCGCGGCACTGCCTTGGACATTTTCGGCAAGACCGACGAGCGCCGGCAAGAGCGCGCGTTGATCGTGCAGTATGAAGCGACGGTGACCGAACTACTGCAAGGTTTGCGCCCGGGGCCCGACCAACCCAACGCTGGCGCGCGCTACGCCCTGGCGCTGGATCTGGCGCGTATCCCTGAGGACATCAAGGGCTTTGGTCACGTCAAGCTGCGCCACTTGGCCGCCGCGCAGGTGCGCTGGGATGCGTTGCTGGCGCAGTGGCGTGGTTTGGCCTGATCGTCAACCTGCCAAGTTGACCCCGTTTACAATGCTACGTTGCCTGTTGGCTGCCCGTTCTGGTGCTGCCAACGGGCAGTTTGTTCTTTGTTTCACTTAAAAATCTGGAGTTTTTGTGTTTATTTCTTCTGCTTTTGCCCAAGCCGCGCCGGCTGCGGGCGGTGATCTTCAGTCGTCACTGATGGGCATGTTGCCCCTGGTGTTGATGTTTGTGGTGCTGTATTTTGTGATGATCCGCCCGCAAATGAAAAAGGCCAAGGAGCACAAGGCCATGGTCGAAGCGCTGGCCAAAGGGGATGAAATTGTCAGCGCTGGTGGCATGCTGGGCAAGGTCAGCAAGCTTGGCGACATCTACATCGGCCTGGAAGTAGCTAATGGCGTTGAAGTGCAGATTCAGCGTAGCGCCGTGGTGCAAGTTTTGCCCAAGGGCAGCATCAAATAAGTTGTTGCCGTTGGCGTCTGGTTTTGGTTATTGAAGGGCGATCATGAATCGTTACCCGGTCTGGAAGTACGTGATCATCGTGATCGCGCTGGTGGTGGGGGGCTTGTACGCGCTGCCTAATTTTTTCGGCGAATCGCCGGCGGTGCAGGTCTCTGGTGCCAAACCACTGATCAAAATCGACTCGGGCACTTTGGTGCAAGTGCAGGCGGCACTCAAAACCGCCGGTATTGAGCCCGACCTGCTGACGCTGGACGGCGCGTCGGTCAAGGCGCGTTTCAACAGCACCGACGTTCAGTTGAAGGCCAAGGATGCGATCCAGCGCGCGCTGGTACCTGACCCGACCAATCCGTCTTATGTTGTGGCGTTGAACCTGCTGTCGCGCTCGCCCGCGTGGCTGAGTGCACTGCATGCGGCACCGATGTACCTCGGTCTGGACCTGCGCGGTGGCGTGCACTTCATGTTGCAGGTCGACATGCAGGCGGCGCTGACCAAGCGGGCTGAATCGTTGTCGGGTGATTTGCGCACATCACTGCGTGAAAAAAACATCCGCCACAGTGGTATCAACCGCGTCAACCAGACCATCGAGGTCAAGTTTCGTGATGCCGCCACGTTGGCCAACGCCCGGGCGTTGATTCAAGACCAGTTTGCCGACCTGCAGACCGTCGACGTGCCCGATGGCGCCGAGTTCAAATTGACCGCATCGATCCGGCCCGAAGCCGCGCGGCGTATACAAGACCAGGCGCTCAAGCAAAACATCACCACGCTGCACAACCGTATCAATGAGTTGGGCGTAGCCGAGCCGGTGATCCAGCAGCAGGGTCTCGACCGTATCGTCGTACAACTGCCGGGCGTGCAGGATACCGCCAAAGCCAAGGACATTCTCGGCCGCACCGCCACGCTCGAAGTACGCATGGTCGACGAAAGCGCCGATGCGCGTGCGGCCGAGCTCGGCACCGGGATGGTGCCGTTTGGCTCCGAGCGGTACCTGGAGCGTAACGGCCAGGCGGTCATCGTCAAGAAGCAGGTGATCCTGACCGGCGAAAACCTCACCGACGCGCAACCGGGCTTTGACAGCCAGACGCAAGAGCCCAGCGTCAACCTGAATCTGGACGCCAAGGGCACCCGCATTTTCCGTGATGTGACGAGAGAGAACGTCGGCAAGCGCATGGCGATTTTGCTGTTTGAAAAGGGCAAGGGTGAGGTGGTCACCGCGCCAGTGATCCGCACCGAAATTGGTGGTGGCCGGGTGCAGATTTCTGGCCGCATGACGACGGTGGAGGCCAACGATACCGCCTTGCTGTTGCGCGCTGGTTCGCTGGCTGCGCCGATGGAGATCATCGAAGAAACCACCATCGGCCCAAGTCTGGGCGCCGAGAACATTGCCAAGGGCTTCCAAAGCGTGGCCTGGGGTTTTCTGGCGGTGGCCATCTTCATGTGCGTGTATTACATGCTGTTTGGCATTTTTTCCAGTATCGCCCTGGCGTTCAATCTGCTGCTGCTGGTGGCGGTGCTGTCGATGCTGCAGGCGACGCTGACACTGCCCGGCATGGCGGCCATGGCCTTGGTGCTGGGTATGGCCATTGACGCCAATGTGCTGATCAACGAGCGCATCCGCGAGGAGCTGCGCGGCGGCGCTTCGGCGCAAGCGGCCATCCATACCGGCTACGACCGCGCCTGGGCGACGATTTTTGACTCCAACATCACCACGCTGATCGCCGGGCTGGCACTGCTGGCGTTTGGCTCAGGGCCGGTGCGCGGTTTTGCCGTGGTGCACTGCCTGGGCATCATGACCAGCATGTTCTCGGGGGTGTTTTTTTCGCGCGGCGTGGTCAATTTCTGGTACGGCCGCAAAAACCGCCTGAAAACCGTGTCGATTGGCACCATCTGGCGGCCTGACGGCAACACCGCGATCAAAGCGCAATAAGGCAGACACACCATGGAATTCTTCAGAATCAAGCGCGACATCCCGTTCATGCGCCATGCGCTGGTGTTCAACATCATTTCTGGCCTGACGTTTCTGGCGGCGGTGTTCTTTTTGTTCAGCCGCGGGCTGCACTTGTCGGTGGAGTTCACCGGCGGCACGCTGCTGGAAGTGACCTATGCGCAGCCAGCCGATTTGGGCGGCGTGCGCGGTGCGGTGGCCAAACTCGGATTTGCCGACGTGCAGGTGCAAAACTTTGGCACCGCGCGTGACGTGCTGATCCGTCTGCCGGCGCAAAAAGGCGTGAGCTCGGCGCAGCAGAGCAACCAGGTCATGGCCGCTTTGCAGGCCATTGACCCCAGCGCTACCATGCGCCGCACCGAGTTTGTCGGGCCGCAGGTAGGCGACGAGCTGGCAGCCGATGGCCTGAAAGCGCTGGCTTTTGTGGTCGTTGGCATCATGGTTTACCTGGCGGTACGATTTGAGTGGAAGTTTGCGGTGGCAGCGATCATTGCCAATCTGCACGACGTGATCATCATCCTGGGTTTTTTTGCCTTCTTTCAATGGGAGTTTTCGCTGCCGGTGCTGGCCGCCGTGCTGGCGGTGCTGGGCTACTCGGTCAACGAATCGGTGGTTATTTTTGACCGGATCCGGGAAAACTTCCGCCGCTATCGCAAGATGAACACGGTCGAAATCATCAACAGCGCCATCACGTCGACCATCAGCCGCACCATCATCACCCATGGCTCAACGCAGATGATGGTGTTGTCGATGTTGTTGTTTGGTGGCGCGACGCTGCATTATTTTGCCCTGGCGCTGACGATTGGCATTCTGTTTGGCATATATTCGTCGGTATTCGTGGCGGCAGCAATCGCCATGTGGCTGGGGATCACGCGTGAAGACCTGGTCAAGGGTGGCGTTGCCAAGAAAGAGACGGATCCAAATGACCCCAATGCGGGCGCAACGGTTTAGCGGAAAGCACTGAGCATGGTCACAGGCGTGCCCCGGTTCACACCTGTCCAATTGACGGATCAGGTGCGTCAGCGCTTGGTCGCGCAGGCGGTGGCCGCCATGGGTTCACTGCAACCCAAGGTGCTCGATACGCTGATCAACCTGATGGATCAAGCCGCGCCGTCGCGTGAAATGCAGCTGCGCCGCGATGCCTGGATGCTCTACCAAAGCAGCAAAGGCAAGTGGCAAGACGGTACGGTTGCGGCCTGGCAAAAAGCCCTTGCCACCACGCCAGCCCAGAAAAAAGTGTCCAACAGCCTCAAAGGCTTGTCGCTGGAGCTCGAAAGTACCGAGGCGGTTGAAAACAAGATTGCCTCGTCCAAGCTGGCGCTGGCCCTGATGGAAAAGGCTGCGCAGGAGGTCAACGACCTGCGCAAGCGGCTCAAGTTCCTCAACTACGGCAAGGCCTTGAATGAGGCCGATATCGTGCACCCCGAGGTGCTGATGCTGCCGCTGGTTGAGCAGTGGGAAGCCAGTGGCATGGCGCGTGACGCCTGGCCACTGGTCAGCGCCACGGTGCAAAAGCATTTCAACGAACATCTGCAAAGCGCCTACGAGCAGTGCAACGAATTGCTGATCGAGCAAGGCGTCATTCCTGATATCGAAGAAGCCAATTCCCGGCCGTCCAATTTCAATGAAACCGACGACGTGGTTGACGATGAGCCGGTGGCACCTGACATGTCTGATGCGTGGCGCAATCCAGCCCAAGACAGAAGAAACGCCGCTGGCGGCGCTGCGCGTTCGCAACAAGCGGGCGGACCCGCCGGGCGCAACAGCCGCGCCCAATCGATCCTGGCGCAGGTGGGGCGCTTGCTCAGTGGCGCTTTCCTGTCCTCACCCGGGGCGGCGCGCAGCGCGGCCCGCGCTGGTGGTGGTTATGCGGGTGGCGCGGGTGCCGGATTCGTTGGCGCCGACGGCGTACCTGGCGCGGTCATGCCGCCTGGTGGCGGCTATGGTGGCGGTGCAGCTGGCATGATGCCCGAAGGTGGCTTTGTCCCGGCATCGGGCGCCATGCCCATGCCCCAAGGCGGGGCTGGCTATGTCGGCGGCCCCACCTATTTCAGTCCGGGGGGGGCGATGCCCTCTGGCAGTGGCATGGCAGGCATGTCCGGGATGGCCGATGCCGCCGGGGCGCAGGTCAGTGGCGCACCCGGGGATGCAGCGCCAGTGCGCTACGCCGGCCCGTCAGTGCCTTTGATGATGGCACTGGCGCAGCAGCCGCGCCTGAGTGATGTGCACTTTGTTACCTCGCAAGGCGGCTCGCAGGTGGTGTCGGTCGGGGCGATCTCGCAGGTGGCCAACGAACTGCGACAACAGTCCACCGACCTCAAAGGCAAGGCAGAAACCGACAACGAAAAAGCCATCATTGAGCTGGTGGCCTTGATGTTCCAGTCGATCCTGCAAGAAGACCGCCTGCCCTCGGGGGTGCGCGTCTGGTTTGCCCGTTTGCAGATGCCGGTGCTGCGCATTGCCCTGGCCGACCCTGATTTTTTCAACAAGATTGACCATCCCGCGCGCAAGCTCATCGACCACATGGGTTCGTGTGTGCTCGGCTTTGATTCAAGCGGCATCAGCGCCGAAGAGCTTGAGACTGAAATCAAGCGCGTGGTGCAGGTCGTTGAGCAGTACCCGGACACCGGCGACCGGGTCTACAAGCGTGTTTATGAAGAGTTCCAGACTTTCCTGAAGACGCACCTGGCCAAAAAGCCGGCCGCGCAAAAAGTGCTGGGTGTGGCTGAGCAACTCGAACAAAAAGAAACGCTCGCGATTCAGTACACCATCGAGCTGCGTGACCAGCTCAGAGACATGCCGGTGCGCGAAGAGATCCGCAGCTTTTTGTTCAAGGTCTGGGCCGAAGTGCTGGCGGTGTCGACGGTGCGCCAGGGCAAGCAACACGAAGAGACTGGGCAGTTCAAAAAGTCCGCCACCGAGCTGATCTGGGCGGCCAGTGCCAAACCCAACCGCACAGACCGCGCCAAGGTTATCGAGCATTTGCCGGTGCTGCTGCAGTCTTTGCGCAGCGGTATGACGTTGCTGGGCATCGTGCGTTCGGCGCAAGAGGCGCACATCAAGATCATCAGTGACACGCTGGCCGATGCCTTCATGTCCAAGACTGAAGTCGTCGCCGACGCGCAGATACAGGCTATGGCCAAACGCCTGGCCGAGCTTGACGACTTTGTTGACGAGGCCAACGCCCAGGAGTTGCCGCTGGACTCCGAGAACATTGAAGAGTTGCTGGGCATTGAAACCACCGATCTCGACGTGGTCAACGCGGGCGGTGGCTCCGCCAGCCCGGTCATGATGGAATGGGCGCGCGACATCACGCTGGGTTCGTGGTTCACGCTGGCCTACAAGGGCACAACGGCGCAGGTGCAGTTTGTCTGGCGTAGCCCGTTGGGGCACCTGCACCTTTTTGCCAACACTTTGGGCCACAGCTATTTGTTCCAGACCGCGCGCCTGGCGGCATACCTGCAATCAGCCGAACTGGAGCCGCAGGAAGATGAGTCGCTGATGACACGAGCCGCACGCAATGCGCTCGGCCAGATTCAGGCCAACCCCGATTTGCTGCTGGCTTGAACTTACAGCGCGGCCTCAGGTGACCAGGCGCTGAAACAAACCGCCGGGCAGCCTTGATACGGCACCGTCGAGCTCCAGCGCCATCAGTTTGGCCTGCAAGTCTGGCGTGGTCAGACCGGTGCGCGCTTGCAGTGCGTCTAGGCCAACCGCGTCGTAGCCGATCGCATCAAGCAGCGCATTGTTATTGTCAAAAAGGCTTGTATCCCTTTTAATTCCTGTGCTTTCTGATATTGAATCAGTAGCGTCTACAGGGCCAACCCAGTGCAGTTCTTCGAGAATATCCTGCGCCGACTCAACCAATTTGGCACCTTGTTTGATCAACGCGTGGCAACCGCGCGCCTGCGCCGCGTGGATCGATCCGGGAACGGCAAACACGTCTTTGCCCTGCTCGCTGGCCAGGCGTGCGGTAATCAGCGAGCCCGATTTGAGCGCCGCCTCCACCACCAGCGTGCCGTTGGCCAGACCGGCAATCAGGCGGTTTCGGCGCGGGAAATTGGCATTCATGGGCGGCGTGCCCAGTGGGTATTCGCTCACCAGCACGCCGTGGCGGGCAATGCGGTGTGCCAGTTTGTGATGCGCTTTGGGGTAGACGCGGTCCAGCCCGGTACCCACCACGGCCACCGTCACCGCCCGCGGTGTTTCTCCCGTGGCGTCGAGCGCGCCTTCGTGCGCAGCGCCATCGATGCCGAGCGCCAGCCCGCTGACGATGGTCAAACCGGCTTGCGACAAGGCTTTGGCAAACTGGCGCGCATTGGCAGCACCTTGCGGCGTCGGGTTGCGGCTGCCCACCACCGCCAGGCTGGTTTGGGGGTCGATACCGCCCGTGCCGAAATCGGCATTGCCCAGCAGGTACAGCAGCAGCGGCGGGTCATCCAGGTTCAGCAGTGCCGCGGGGTAGAGCGGATCACCCAGGGTTGCGACCATGCGGCGCACGCCGTCGGT
>PFKL01000096.1 GCA_002784245.1 Comamonadaceae bacterium CG_4_10_14_3_um_filter_60_75 | reverse complement strand
GCCAAGGCTGTAGACAAGGTGGTGTTGGGCCCCGGCGTGAAGCTGACTGCTGTGCACAGCAAAAGCAGGGCAGTCCACTCGGCGGCGCTCATGATGAAAAAAGGAAATGCAGCATGGCGGCACTGTACCCGCCACCCGCAGGTTCGCCCGGCATCTCACAACAAGGGTAAATACTGGTTGATTAAAAGCACAAATTAATTAACAATTAATTAATTCGAGCAACGCGGTGTCTGCCCGAATCAACCCGATACCCTGGCCGAGCATGATAGGCCTTGGATCTATCTTTCAGGAGATGACATGTTGAAACTTTCCAAGCTAACCATTGCAGTCGCTGCGGTGTCGATGATGGCCGCCTGCGGCAAAAAGGAAGAGGCAGCGCCTGCTGCAGCGCCTGCACCTGCGCCCGCTGCGGCACCCGCCCAGAGCACAGTAGAGGTGTTGCACTGGTGGACTTCGGGTGGCGAGGCCAAGTCTGTGGCCGAACTCAAACGCATCATGCAGGACAAAGGCCACGCCTGGAAAGACTTTGCGGTGGCCGGGGGTGGTGGTGACAACGCCATGACCGTTTTGAAGAGCCGTGTCGTGGCAGGCAACCCGCCGGCTGCTGCCCAGATCAAGGGTCCAGCTATTCAAGAGTGGGCATCGGAGGGCGTGTTGGCCAACCTGGATGAGACCGCCAAGGCCGAAAACTGGGACACCTTGTTGCCGGGTGTGGTGGCCGATGTGATGAAGTACAACGGCAATTATGTCGCTGCGCCGGTCAATGTGCACCGCGTCAACTGGATGTGGGCCAACAAGGCCGTGCTGGACAAAGCCGGTGTGAAGGCGGTGCCAACAACCTGGCCAGAATTTTTTGCCGCGGCCGACAAGGTGAAGAAAGCCGGTTTGATTGCCGTGGCGCACGGTGGCCAAAACTGGCAAGACTTCACCACGTTTGAAGACGTGGTGCTGGGTGTGGGCGGTACCCAGTTTTATCAAGACGCCATGGTCAAGCTCGATGCCAAAGCCCTGACCAGCCCGACCATGACCAAGTCGCTGGAAACCTTCCGCAAAATCAAGAGCTACACCGACGCCGCATCCCCCGGGCGCGACTGGAACCTGGCCACCGCCATGGTGATCCAGGAAAAGGCCGCGTTCCAGTTCATGGGTGACTGGGCCAAGGGCGAGTTCACCGCCGCGGGCAAGGTGCCAGGCACAGACTACATCTGCGCCGCCGCACCCGGCACCGCTAACGCCTTTACCTTCAACGTGGATTCGTTTGCCATGTTCAAGCTCAAAGACGCTACCGCGCAAAAGGCCCAGGCTGATCTGGCCGCAGCCATCATGGGCACGGAATTCCAGGAAGTGTTCAACCTGAACAAGGGCTCCATTCCGGTGCGCCTGAATATGGACATGGCCAAGTTTGACGACTGCGCAAAATTGTCCAGCAACGACTTTGTGGCCACGGCCAAGGCCGGTGGTCTGGTGCCGTCCATCGCCCATGAAATGGCGGTGCCGCCTGCCGTGTCGGGTGCCATGAAGGATGCGGTCAGCCAGTTCTGGAATGATGACAAGATGAGTGTGGCCGACGGCGTGAAAAACATCGCCAAGGCTGCGGCGACCAAGTAGATGGGGTTGCGTTTGGGCAAACCAAAGCCGCATCGAGACCTGATGGGTTGGGTGTTTCGCGCAGTGAGGTAAAGGAGGAAACCCTAGGTCGCAGGCTTAGGGTTGGGGGACACGAACGAAGCGCAACGCCCAGCCCGTCAGGTCCAGCCAAAGAGGTATTGAAAGTGACCCCGAATTCGATGGACTTTGGAAGTTCTAACCCAAAGGAAAAGTGTTGATGAAATCCTTTGAAAACATCCTCCCCAAGCTGGTGATCGCGCCGGGCTTCGTGCTCGGGTTTGCGTTCATCTATGGCTTGATGATCTGGAACGGCGTGTTGTCTGTGACCAACTCGCGCATGCTGCCCAATTACGACGAATTTGTCGGGTTGGAGCAGTACGCCCGCCTGTGGGAAATGGACCGCTGGTATGTCGCCCTTAAAAACCTCGGCATTTTCAGCGTGCTGTACGTGGGCGGCTCGTTGCTGCTGGGCATGCTGCTGGCGATTTTTCTGGACCAGAAAATCCGCTTTGAGGGCGTGATCCGTACCATTTATTTGTACCCCATGGCCTTGTCGTTCATTGTCACCGGCACCGCCTGGAAATGGATTTTGAACCCCAGCCTGGGCCTTGAAAAACTGATGCACGACATCGGTTGGGCCAGTTTTAGTTTTGACTGGCTGGTGCAGTCTGATACCGCCATTTACTGCGTGGTGATTGCCGGCATCTGGCAGTCCGCCGGGTTTGCCATGGCGCTGTTTCTGGCGGGATTGCGCGGCATTGACGACAGCATCATCAAGGCTGCGCAAATTGACGGGGCCAGCCTGCCGCGCATTTACTGGCGGATTATTTTGCCGGTGCTGCGCCCGGTGGTGTTCTCGACCATTCTGGTGCTGTCGCACTTGTCCATCAAGGCGTTTGACCTGGTGATGGCACTGACCAACGGTGGGCCGGGTTACGCATCCGATGTGCCCGCCACCTTCATGTTCACCATGAGCTTCACCCGCGGCCAGATTGGTCTGGGCGCGGCCAGCGCGACCATGATGCTGGCCATGGTGGCGGCCATTGTGGTGCCGTATCTGTACAGCGAGTTGCGCTCGAAGCCGCACGAAAGGTAAGCACCATGAACGCCAAAAACCTCTCTCGCCTCGCGGTTTACACCGTGCTGGGTATTGCGGCCTTTTTCTTTCTGGCGCCGATGTATGTGATGCTGGCCACCAGTTTCAAGGATGCTGAGCAAATCCGCTCTGGCAACCTGCTGAGCCTGCCCACCAGCTTGAACTTTGAATCCTGGCAATTGGCCTGGTCCACCGCCTGCACCGGGGTCGATTGCCGGGGCCTGAAGCCGTACTTCATGAACTCGGTGCTGATGGCCGTACCGGCGGTGCTGATCTCAACCGCCTGGGGCGCGCTCAACGGCTATGTTTTGAGTATGTGGAAGTTTCGTGGCTCGGACCTGCTGTTTGGCTTTATCTTGTTTGGCGTGTTCATGCCGTTCCAGGTGGTGCTGCTGCCGATGAGCCAGGTGCTGGGGTTCATGGGCTTGTCCAGTTCCATTGCTGGGTTGGTGCTGGTGCATAGCCTGGCGGGCATGGCGGGTACCACACTGTTTTTCAGAAACTACTACACCGCCATTCCGCGTGAGCTGGTGCAAGCCGCACGCATGGACGGTGCGGGTTTCTGGCGCATTTTTTACCGTATCGTCATCCCGATGTCGACCCCGATATTGATGGTCACCCTCATCTGGCAGTTCACCAACATCTGGAACGACTTTTTGTTTGGTGTCGCTTTCAGCGGCGCCGACAGCAAACCCATCACCGTCGGTTTGAACAACATGGCCAACACCACCAGCAGCGTTAAAAGCTACAACGTGGATATGGCCGCGGCCATCATCGCTGGGCTGCCGACTATGCTGGTGTATGTGCTGGCCGGTCAATACTTCGTCAAAGGTCTCACAGCGGGCGCTGTGAAAGGATAAACATCATGGCAGCATCACTCGACATCGCGGGCATTCGCAAGGTTTTTGGCAAGGGCGACAAAGCCGTTGAAATCCTCAAAAAGATCGACATCGAGGTCGCCCCAGGCGAATTTTTGATTTTGGTAGGGCCTTCTGGCTGCGGCAAGTCGACCCTGCTCAACATCATTGCCGGTCTCGAAGAACCGACTGAAGGCGAACTCAAAATCGCAGGCAAAAACGTCATCGGCATGGCACCGGCGCAGCGCGACATTGCCATGGTGTTCCAAAGCTACGCCCTGTACCCGACCATGAGCGTGGCCGACAACATTGGTTTTGCCTTGGAGATGCGCAAGGTGCCGCTGGACGTGCGGCAAAAACGCATCAAGGAAGTGGCCGCCATGCTGCAGATTGAGCATTTGCTGGACCGCCGCCCGGCGCAGCTCTCGGGCGGCCAGCGCCAACGGGTCGCCATGGGCCGCGCCCTGGCGCGTGACCCGCAGCTGTTTTTGTTTGACGAACCACTCTCTAACCTGGATGCCAAGCTGCGCGTCGAGATGCGCGCCGAGATCAAGCGCCTGCATCTGGTCAGCGGCATCACCACCGTGTACGTGACGCACGACCAGATCGAGGCCATGACGTTGGGTAGCCGCATTGCGGTGATGAAAGACGGCATCCTGCAGCAAATTGGCACGCCCGACGAGATTTACCGCCGTCCTGCCAATACCTATGTCGCCGGTTTCATCGGCTCACCTACTATGAATTTCATATCGGGTTCCGCAAGCGGTACGGGCGCTACAAGCCAATTTGCCTTTGAAGGTGGGGTGCTACAGCTGCCTTGCCCGGTGCCGGGCGCGGTGACGTTGGGCCAGCGCCCGGAGCACATTCACCTGAGTGACGATGCCGCCTGGCGGGGCGAGGTCACGCTGGTCGAGCCCACCGGAGCCGACACCTATGTGGTGGTGAAAACCGGCGTTGGCCTGGTCACCGTGCGCACGCCGCCGAGCACCGTCGTCAAGGTCGGTGACCACGTGGGCATGACGGTCAGCGCCAACCACAACAACTGGTTTGACACACAGACGGGCTTGCGTTTGGGATAAGCCGCTCAGTCACCCAGGTCGCCGTAACCCGAGCCGGCAAAGGGTCGATCAAACAGCTTTTCAAAGTCGCTGGCGGGCACTGGGCGAGAGAACAGGTAGCCCTGGCCGTAGTCGCAAC
>PFKL01000054.1 GCA_002784245.1 Comamonadaceae bacterium CG_4_10_14_3_um_filter_60_75 | reverse complement strand
ACAACGCTTTGCTGCTGGTCGATGCCCAGGGCGTGCGTGAGTTGCCGCGCAATAATAAGCTCTCGCTAGCTCGTGAATTAATAGCTACTATCGCTCTAAAAATAAGGGATTTAAGCCAATAATGCTCAATATCGACATCAAGATTCTGGACCCGCGCATGGCCGATCAGTTGCCTGCGTATGCCACGCCGGGTAGTGCTGGTCTGGACCTGCGCGCCTGTTTGACAGAGCCGCTTACCCTGCAAGCCAACGCCTGGCAACTGGTGCCCACCGGCATTGCTATCTATCTGAAGGACACGCGCTACGCGGCCATGATCCTGCCGCGCTCGGGTTTGGGCCACAAGCACGGCATTGTGCTGGGCAACCTGGTCGGCTTGATCGATAGCGACTACCAAGGTCAATTGATGGTTAGCGCCTGGAACCGCAGCGACACCGCGTTCACCATCGCGCCGATGGAGCGCATTGCCCAGCTGGTGATCGTGCCGGTGCTGCAGGCGCGCTTCAACGTAGTGAACGAGTTTCCCGCGAGCGTGCGCGGCGAGGGCGGTTACGGTTCGACCGGCAAGGCCTGAGGTCAGATCAGTCAGTGCAGCGTATCGCTGCCCGGCGCAAAACTGTGCATGGGCGCGACCTTGAAGAAGCCGGTGCCAGCGGTGCCGCTTTCAATTTCGTCTTCGGTGGCCACGCGCACAGCACGGACGGTCAGCGTCAGGCGCAGTGCGATGCCCGCCAAAGGGTGGTTGCCGTCCAGCACCACATGCTCGGGGTAAATTTCGGTCACGGTGTAGAGCGCGTCTTTCGGTGTTTCCGGGCTGCAGCCTTCAGGCAGGGCTGCGCCATCAAACGTCATGCCTTCTTCCAGCGCGTCAGGGAACGCTGAGCGCGGCTCCAGAAACACCAGTTGTTCGTTGTATTCACCGAAACCCTGTTCGGGCTCGATGTGCAAGTTGACCGTGCTACCGGCGCTGCAATTAATCAGCGCGTCTTCGATGACGGCAAACAAGTCGTCGCCCCCAATCAGGAACTCCACCGGTTCGTCGAGTACGTCCAATTCTTCGCCCAGGGTGTCACTGAGCGTCCAGCTTAAAGCAGCTACGCAGGGTTTGCTAATTTTCATAAGGGAGAATTGTCGCAGTTTGGGTGCCGGCTTTGGTGCCCCGCATTACCAGGAGTTTGCAATGGACATTACACAAGCGCTACCACTGCTGGGCGGCCTGAGCCCGCAGCTTTTCATGAAGCGCCATTGGCAGAAGAAGCCGCTGTTGGTGCGTCAGGCGGTGCCGGGGTTCAAGCCCCTGCTCAAGCGTGCCGAATTATTTGAGCTGGCGGCCAATGAAGACGCGCAGACCCGGATGGTGATCCAGCAGCCGGGCAAAAAACCGGGCTGGCAACTCAAGCACGGACCGTTTGAGCGACGCGCCTTGCCGCCGTTGAAGCAGCCAGGCTGGACGATTCTGGTGCAAGGCGTGGATTTGCATCACGATGGGGCGCACCAGTTGATGAACCAGTTCCGCTTCGTGCCGGACGCACGACTCGATGACTTGATGATCAGTTACGCCACCGACGGCGGTGGTGTTGGCCCGCACCTGGACAGTTATGACGTGTTCCTGTTGCAGGCGCACGGGCAGCGGCGCTGGCGCATTGGCCGGCAAAAAGACACAACGCTGCAGTTGGATGTGCCGCTGAAAATTTTGAGCAACTTTGTGCCGGAACAAGAATATGTGCTGGAACCCGGCGATATGCTCTACCTGCCGCCGGGCTACGCGCACGATGGCATCGCCCAAGGCGAGTGCATGACCTATTCGATCGGGTTTCGTATTCCCAACACAGGGGAACTCGCGCGGGAGTTGTTGCAGCGCCTGGCCGAAGATGCCGAAGATGAAGTTGGTGTGGCGCTGTACCGCGACCCCAACCAAGTGGCCGTCGAGCAACCCGCGCAAATCCCGGCGCAAATACTGGAGTTTGCCCAGCAGGCCTTGAATGATGCCCTGAAAGACCCGCTGGCTTTTTCCCGCGGTCTGGGTGAATACATGACCGAACCCAAACCCAATGTGTGGTTTACAGCGAAGAATGGTCTGACTGAGTCCGCGCTGGTGGGGGCGGCGCTGCAGCTTGACCGGCGCACCCGGATGATGTTTGATGCCAACCATATTTTTATCAATGGCGAGAGCTTCCATGCCTCGGGCCGGGACGCCGTCGCGATGCGTCAGTTGGCCAATGAACGCCTGCTGGACGCCAGGCAGGCGCAAAGGCTCAGCGCGCAGGCGCATGTGTTGATGCTGACCTGGGTGCGGGCCGGATGGTTGCATGTGAAGTGACGCTTAAGCACAACAATGGTGCACTGTCAACGGTAAAAACCATGAAAAGTTCCCTACAATCATCGGTTGAGCGAATCGGGCCAAACCCTTTTCGCTCGGTTTTTGTGGGTGACCGCAAAAACAATTTTGTCTTTAATTACTAGGGTTTTACAAATGAACAAATCGCTCGTTCTGATCGCTGTTATCGCTGCTGCTGCCTTGGCCGCTTGTGGCAAAAAAGAAGAAGCACCCGCGCCGGCTCCTGTGGCTGCGCCAGTTGCTGAAGCTGCTGCTGTTGCTGCATCTGCTGTTGCGCCTGCAATGGAAGCTGCTGCCTCCGCTGTTGATGCCGCTGCCGATGCTGCCAAGACAGCTGTTGACACCGCTGCAGAAGCGGCCAAGGCTGCTGCCTCCAAGTAATCGGATTTACCGACTACCTGAAAAAGCCACCTTCGAGTGGCTTTTTTTTGGTGCGCTGGTGCCGTCATAATCCGGTTCTTTCGAACCAACAAGATTGAGGACGACATCCATGTTGACAGCTCTGGTCATCGTATTTGTGCTGGCGTACGCCGCCATCGCACTTGAGCATCCCATCAAGATCAATAAATCGGCTTCCGCCCTGATCGGCGCGGGCTTGCTGTGGACGATTTATGCCATGTCGAGTGCCGACGCGCATTTGGTAGGAGAGCACTTGTCTGAATCCCTCATGGGCACGGCTCAGATTGTGTTTTTCCTGATGGGTGCCATGACCATAGTTGAAGTAGTCGATGCGCACAACGGTTTTGAGGTGATCACATCACGCATCAAAACCACCAAGCTGACCACGCTGATGTGGCTGGTGGGGTTTGTCACCTTTTTCCTCAGCGCCATTTTGGACAACCTGACGACGACCATTGTGATGGTGTCGCTGATGAAAAAGCTGTTGGCCAAGCGCGAAGACCGTCTGTTTTTTGCCGGCATTATCGTGATTGCAGCCAACGCCGGTGGCGCCTGGTCGCCGATTGGCGACGTGACCACGACCATGCTGTGGATCGGGGGTCAGATCACCGCGCTGGCGATCGTCAAAGGCGTGTTTATCCCTTCCGTTATCAACCTGTTTGTGCCATTGACTGTCATGGCACTGATGTTGCGTGGCAAGTCGGTTGTTGCACCAGCGTTCAAAGCCGATAAATCAGGTGTTGTGTCTACCCTAGCCGAGCGAAACATCATGTTTTTCTGCGGCTTGGGTATTTTGGTCATGGTGCCAGTGTTCAAGACCGTGACGCATCTGCCACCTTTCATGGGCATTCTGTTTGGCTTGGGTATCTTGTGGCTGGTGGGTGATCTGATTCACCGCAAAAAAGACGACCAGATGAAAATCAACTTCACCCTGGTGCATGCCCTGTCCAAAATTGACATGGGCTCCATCGTGTTTTTCATCGGCATTTTGCTGGCGGTGGCGACGCTGGAACACACGCACATTTTGACTTCGCTGGCGCAGTGGCTTGATCGGACGGTGGGGCGACAGGATCTCATCGTTCTGGTGATCGGCGTGGTCAGCGCGATTGTCGACAATGTGCCTTTGGTGGCCGCGTCGATGGGTATGTACAGTATGGAGCAGTTTCCGCCGGACAGCTTTTTGTGGGAATTCATGGCGTATTGCGCAGGTACTGGCGGCTCCATGTTGATCATTGGTTCGGCCGCGGGTGTGGCTGCCATGGGATTGGAGAAGATTGACTTCTTCTGGTATGTCAAACGCATCAGCTGGCTGGCATTCATTGGCTACATCGCCGGCGCGGTCTTTTACATCGTCGAAATGAATTTATTTGGACGCTGATCATGCGTAAACCCACCATCTTGGTCGCCCGGGAAGTGTTTCCGGAGGTGCTGGTCAAATTGCAACAGCATTTTGAGGTGACATCGAATCAAGACGACACGATCTTCACCCCCGAGCAGTTGCGTGAGAAATTACAAGGCAAAGCGGGCGTGTTCACCACCGGCAGCGAGCGCATCGACGCCGCACTGCTGGCGGCTTGTCCGGAGTTGAAGATTTGTGCCAACATGGCGGTGGGCTTCAATAATTTTGACGTCGATGCGATGACGGCCAAGCGCGTGCTGGGCACCAATACGCCTGACGTGCTGACCGATACGACGGCGGATTTTGGCTTTGCCTTGTTGCTGGCGGCCGCACGGCGCATGGCTGAATCCGAGCATTTTTTACGAGCCGGCAAATGGAACCGCTGGACTTTCGACATGTTTGCCGGTGCCGAAGTGCACGGCAGCACGCTAGGTATCCTGGGCATGGGCCGCATCGGACAAGGTATTGCCAAGCGTGGCCATCACGGCTTTGGCATGAAGGTTGTTTACCACAACCGCAGTCGCCTGGACGCGGCCACCGAGGCGGCTTGCGGCGCCAGCTGGGTCAGCAAGGCGGAGTTGCTGGCCACGTCTGACCACCTGGTGCTGGTGCTGCCTTACAGCAAAGAGGCGCACCACATCATTGGTGCAGCCGAGCTGGCGCAGATGAAACCCACTGCAACACTGGTGAATATTGCGCGCGGGGGTATTGTTGATGATGCAGCCCTGGCCGCAGCGCTGCGCAACGGTACCATCGCCGCAGCTGGTCTGGATGTCTACGAGGGTGAACCCAAGGTGCACCCTGATTTGCTGGCTTTGTCCAATGTGGTGCTGTCACCGCACATTGCCAGTGCGACGATACCGACCCGTCTGGCCATGGCCAACCTGGCCGCAGACAACCTGATCGGCTATCTGGTGCGCGGCGAGCCGCTGACGCCGCTCAATCCGCAGGTGCTGGCGGGTTAGGGCGTGCCTGAGCTGCTGATCTGGTGCGTGCTGGCGCTGGGCGTCGTCAACCTGGCGGTGTTGATCTGGGTCGTTCTGCGCCGAGACGATGGCGTGGCGCAAGCAGCGCAGCAGGAGCAGGAGCAGGAGCAGGAGCAGGAGCAGGTGCTGCGGCACCAGGCATTGTTGGCCCGGATCAACGGCAATTCAGAATCCCTGACCCGTGAACTGCGCCGTGATATCACCGAGTCGTCGCGCGAGGCGCGTCAGGAACTTACGCACAACTTGGCGACTTTTCAACAGACGCTGGTTCAGCAAGGCGCAGAAGCCACGCGCACGCAAAACACGCAGATTGACGCCTTTGGCCAGCAACTGGCGTTGTTGCAGAAAACGCTGTCAGACACCTTGTCCACCCAGCTGAGCAGCTTGAGCGAAGCCAATGTGCGGCGCATGAGCGAGATTCGCGAGACGCTGGAGAAGCAGTTGGCGCAGTTGCAAACCAACAATGCTGCCAAGCTCGATGAGATGCGCGCCACGGTCGACGAAAAGCTTCAATCCACCTTGCAGCAGCGCCTGGGCGAGAGTTTCAAGCAGGTCGCTGACCGGCTGGAGCAGGTGCACAAGGGCTTGGGTGAGATGCAAACGTTGGCGCAGGGCGTGGGTGACCTCAAGCATCTGTTGACCAACGTCAAGACGCGCGGGATTTTTGGCGAGGCGCAACTGGCCAGCCTGCTGGAGCAGGTGTTTGTGCCCGACCAGTATGCGATGCAGGTGGCCACCCGTCCGGGCAGCAAGAATGTGGTCGATTTCGCCATCAAGCTCCCCGGCAAGGCGGATTCTGGCGAGCCGCTGTGGCTGCCCATTGATGCGAAGTTCCCCAATGAAGACTACGAGCGCCTGCTCGACGCGCAAGGTCGCGCTGATGTGGTCGCAGCCGAGCTGGCGGGGCGGGCGCTGGAACAACGCATCCGACTTGAAGCCAGGTCGATCGCCGACAAATACGTTGAGCCGCCGTACACCACCGACTTTGCCATTTTGTTTTTGCCCACTGAAGGCCTGTACGCCGAGGTGCTGCGCCGCCCGGGCTTGATGGAGGCGCTGCAGCGCGAACACCGCGTTACGCTGGCCGGGCCAACCACACTGTTAGCGATGTTGAGCTCGTTGCAAATGGGTTTCAGAACGCTGGCGCTGGAAAAACGCTCAAGCGAGGTCTGGCAGGTGCTGGGCGCGGTCAAGACCGAGTTTGGCAAATTTGGCGACGTGCTGGCCAAAGTCAAAGCCCAGACAGAGACCGTTCTTAAGTCGCTTGATAGTGCTCAAACCCGCAGCAGAGCTATGGGACGTGCTCTGAAAAATGTAGAGTCCTTGCCTGAAACCCAGGCGCAGACCCTGATCGTTCTGGACAAGGATTTTGACAGCACAGAGGGCTCCAGCGGCGCGTGAATCGGGTTCCAGCCGCGCCAGAGTCCGCCACCAAAGCCGCACCGATGTCGTCCGATGCCACAGAACCGCTGCTTTCTGAATGGGGTTTAGCGCGGCTAATTGTTGGCCATATCAGTCTGCACGCTTGCATGGCTGGCATGCGCATGGCGGCGCCGTTGCTGGCGCTGAGTGAGGGCTATAGCCCGCTGGCTGTCGGCGTGCTGCTCTCATTATTTGCACTGACGCAGGTTTTTTTGGCGCTGCCGGCGGGCCGCTATGCCGACCGTCATGGTTTCAAGCGTCCTGTCGGGCTCGCAGTGTTGATGGCCAGCAGCGGCACCGCCTTGGCTTGCGCGTTTCCACTGTTCCCGGTGTTGTGCCTGAGCGCGCTGATGACGGGTGGTGCTACCGGGGCAGCAGCCATCACTTTGCAGCGCCATGTGGGGCGTTCGGCGCAGAACACGCTTGCGCTGAAATCGATGTTCAGCTGGTTATCGATTGGCCCGGCGCTGTCGAATTTTGTCGGGCCGCTGACAGCGGGGCTGCTGATTGACCTGGGTGGCTTTCGGCTAGCATTTTTTGTTTTGGCTTGTTTTCCCCTGATGACATGGCTATGGGTGCATCGCACGCGCGAGCTTCCTGCTGTGTCACCCCAGCCTGGTGCCACCCAAGGCCGGGCGTGGGACTTGCTCTGCAACCCGATGATGCGTCGCCTGCTGCTGGTGAACTGGCTGCTGTCGTCATGCTGGGACGTGCACACTTTTGTTGTGCCGGTGCTGGGCCACGAGCGTGGCCTGAGCGCCTCCAGTATCGGTGCCATTTTGGGCGGCTTTGCGCTGGCCGCCACCAGCATCCGGGTGGTTTTGCCACTGCTGGCTGCCAAGGTGCACGAGTGGGTAGTGGTGACGATGGCCATGCTCAGCACGGCGCTGCTGTTTGCCATCTACCCGTTCATGCACAGTACCTGGGCCATGGCCATCTGTTCGGTGTTGTTGGGCATTGCACTGGGATCGGTGCAGCCGATGATCATGAGCACCCTGCACCAGATCACACCGCCCGCGCGCCATGGCGAAGCACTGGGCTTTCGCATGATGGCCATCAACGGATCCAGCGTGCTGATGCCCATGCTGTTTGGCACGGCGGGCGCGGTGGCCGGGGTGTCGCTGGTGGTCTGGACGGCGGGGTTGGCCGTGGCAGCGGGTGCATCCTCAGCCTGGCGTTTGCGGCCACCTTTCTCCAGATAGCAAGCTGGCTGGTGGTTCGTTTCACCAAAACACTGACATGAAATCGTGCCTTTTCCTGCCTGGCGTTGTTGTTCGTCGTTGCCATAGCTACGGCTATGTCGCCTCCTCTCGCCTAGCCAGTCTGAAAAATTCATCGATTTCATTTTGTAACCGTTTTGGTGAAACGAACTACCAGGCGTTACAGCGCGTAAAAGCGCTGGATCACCTCCCAAGCTGCCTCGGGCGTGTCGACGTAGTGAAACAGCTTCAGGTCGTCGGGCGAGATCACGCCTTCTTCAATCATCAGGTCAATATTGAGCAGGCGCTTCCAGTAGTGGCCGCCGAACAGCACGATCGGCACCGGCCGCGATTTGCGCGTTTGCACCAGCGTGATCACTTCAAACAATTCGTCCAGCGTGCCAAAACCGCCGGGGAAGGCCACCAGTGCCTTGGCGCGCATCATGAAATGCATCTTGCGCATGGCAAAGTAGTGGAACTTGAAGCTCAGTGCCGGCGTGATGTAGGGGTTGGCGTGCTGCTCGTGCGGCAGGGCGATGTTCAGCCCGACGGTCGGGGCGCCAATTTCATGCGCGCCACGGTTGGCCGCCTCCATGATGCCCGGACCGCCTCCGGTGCAAATGAACAGCTGGGATTCGGTCGGCAAGTTGGCACTGTAGCCCGCGACCAAGCGTGCAAACTGGCGCGCCTGGTCGTAATAGTGGGCGTTGCGCTGTTGTCGCTGGGCGCGCGTGATGGCAGTTGTGTCGCAGCTGGCGGTAGCGGTCTGCAGCTGCGCTTGCGCCGCCTCAGGTGACACGAAGCGCGCACTGCCAAACACCACGACGGTGTTGTTGATGCCCTGCTCGGTCTGGTCGAGATCGGGTTTGAGCATCTCCAACTGAATGCGAATGCCGCGCGACTCGCGGCGCAGCAAAAACTCAGGGTCGGCAAACGCGAGCCGGTAG
>PFKL01000120.1 GCA_002784245.1 Comamonadaceae bacterium CG_4_10_14_3_um_filter_60_75 | reverse complement strand
CGGCCATCACCGAACTGGCCGTGGGCGAGGCGTTGATCAGCTTTCTGGATGAAAAGGGCCGGCCCAGCCCGACCGAACGCGTTTACGTGTTTCCGCCAGCCAGTCAAATTGGTCCGATCACACCCGAGCAGCGCCAGGCCTTGCTGCAGGACTCGATCGTCGCTGGGGTCTACGAGAAAACGCTCGACCGCGAATCCGCCTTCGAGAAAATCAAGGGGCGCGCTGACACCCGGGCCGATCAGGCTAACAAGTCAGATGACGCCAACAGGCCCGGTGCAACGACAGCCAGGGGTGGCGCAACATCGGCTCCAGGCGAGGGCGGTGGCTTGCTCGACAGTTTGGGCTCTGGCCTGGGTAGCCTGCTGGGCGGCGGCGGTGGCAGGCGCACCAGCGCGGGAGAACAACTCTTTAAAAGCGCCGCCAGCTCGATCGGCCGCGAAGTGGGCCGCCAGATCATTCGCGGCGTTCTGGGTGGCATTTTTGGCGGCAAGCGCTGATACAGCAAGCTTAATTCACTCTTATTTTTGAAGCAAAATCATGTCTCAACCTGACTCCATGGTCCACGTCATCGACCACCCGCTGGTGCAACACAAGCTCACGCTGATGCGCCAAAAGAGCGCCAGCACCACCAGTTTCAGAACGCTGCTGAACGAACTTGCCATGCTGATGGCCTACGAGGTCACGCGCGACATGCCGCTGCAAGACATCGAAATCGAGACCCCGCTGGAGAAAATGACCGGCAGAGTCATCGACGGCAAAAAGCTGGCGCTGGCGTCGATCCTGCGCGCTGGCACCGGGCTGCTCGATGGCTTTCTGGCGGTGGTGCCCGGCGCGCGCGTCGGCCATATCGGTCTGTACCGCGACCCGGCCACCCTGCAGGCGGTGGAGTATTACTTCAAGATGCCCAAAGACATGCCCGAACGCGACGTGGTGGTGGTGGACCCGATGCTGGCCACCGGCCACTCGGCCATTGCCGCCATCACGCGCATCAAGGCGACGCAGCCGCGCTCAATCAAATTTGTCTGTCTGGTGTCGTGCCCGGAAGGCGTCAAGGCGTTGCGCGAAGCACACCCCGACGTGGAACTGTTTACCGCGGCCATCGACCGCCAACTCAACGACCATGGCTACATCCTGCCCGGCCTGGGCGATGCCGGTGACCGGATTTTCGGGACGCAGTAGCGCTCAAAGTGTTCAATCAGATGGTTTCTGATTGCCTCATAAAAAAACCGCTGACAAGCAGCGGTTTTTTTACGAGGCAATCAGGTTCAGTATTTCAGAACCAGCTTTTCCATCTGTTCTTTGGTGAGGCCGGGGACATCTTTGCGGGCTTTGAATCGGTTCAGGTTCCAACCGCCTTCGCCCACCCAGGCTTTCAAGGTTGCCAAGTTCTTGGCGCGTTCCGCTTCGGTTTCACCGAGATGCTTGTACATGTTGCCTGGCTTGCCACCTGCGTACTGGCTGGTTCCGTCGTCCAGACGCCGCATGAACGCACCAGCATCGGGGTAGGCGATCAATTGCAGCACCGTTTCGTAAGTGTCTACGCGCGGACCGACCTTTTCTTTTTTGTACTTGTCTTTGGCCAAGTCATATTCTTTGATCGTTGGCGCCCCTGCCGCAGCAGAGTGACAATCTGCGCAGTGCGTCTTCAACATCGGCGCAACGTCAGCGCGATAGGTGACGTCGGCAGCAACGGCAGTTCCTGCGGTGGCGGCACAAGCCACCAAAACAGGCAACGCGACGGTAGCGACAGCAGCAGCGGCAAAGTGATTTAATTTCATGAGAGCTCCTTGGTTGAAAAACCTGAATATATCTTAATTTACTGCAACTTTTTTACCAAACAGCTCAGACGGCGCCGGGCCGCTCGGTTCGGTATGGGCGATGCCGTAATGGCATTCAATGCAGGTGGTGCCTTCGGCCTTGGCCTTGGCGTGCTTCTTCTGGGCGACGCCAGACTGCGCATCGACATCCATCTTGTCAGCGCGGTGGCAACTGCGACACTGGTGCGAGTCGCTTTCCATCATCTCTTTCCAGACCCGCTGCGCCATCACAGCGCGCTTGGCTTCAAACTTTTCTTTGGTGTCAATCGATGGCGAAATGTAGGTGTAATACATGTCCTTGGACGCCTTGATCTTGGCCAGAACCAGCGGACCTGGGGTGTGCGGCACGTGGCAGTCGGTGCAGATGGCACGCACACCGGTACGATTCTTGTCATGGATTGTGCCCTTGTACTCGGCAAAGTTGTAGGACATTTCATGACAGCTGACGCAGAACTCTTCGGTGCTGGTAGCGGCCAAGACGTAGGCACCCGAAATGCCAACCCCCACCGAAAATACAAAAAGTGCGACCAGGCCGGTAAGGGTCAGTTTCCAGTGGTTTCGTAAAGTTTTCAGAATCGACATATCAACGTTTCCTGTGAATGATTTCTGGGCGCGATGCTACATCCATCATCAAAAGTTACCAAGCCGAAAAGTTGATTCAGATCAAAGAACATCGCTTTACACGCCAAAGCAATTTTGGCGCGACCAGTTCGATGCAAGTCAGACGCCAAAGTTCTCTGGCATCTGGATTGCGATCACTTCACCGCGCGCGGTGGCGACGCCAGCGGCGTAAACCGTCGTCTCGATCACCACCTTGCGTCCCTTGATTTCCTTGACCCGGCCACGAATTTCGATGGTCTCGCCGATGGGCGTGGGTTTCAGGTAATCCACATGCAACGAGCCGGTGACAAACCGGAAAGCCGGTAGCGTGTCCATGGCGCGGCCCTCATGGCGGTACATGGCCGCCGCAGCAGTACCCGTGCTGTGGCAGTCGACCAACGAGGCCAGCAACCCGCCGTAGGTAAAACCTGGCACCGCAGTGTGGTAGGGCTCCGGTGTAAACCGAGTCACGGTTTCATCTCCGTCCCAGAACGTCTTGATACGGTGACCATGGTCATTTTTTGAGCCGCAGCCGTAGCAATGCGCCAGGTTTTCAGGGTAGTAGTCTTGAAAAGCTTTCATGGTGTCTCCTGTTGGTGGATTTTTGCGGATTGAAAATTCAGTGCGCCACGTGCAACTTGGCATGGATTTTTTGTGTGGTGTACCAGACCGCCCACAACACCACCGGCACCAACGCGCCGGCAGCCAGTTCGGGGTTGATCGGCAAGCCGGCCGCCTTGAGCGCCTTGCCACCGTAGAGCAACAAGCTGATCACGTAGTAAGAGATCGCTGCGATCGACAGGCCCTCGACCGTGCTTTGCAATCGCAACTGGGTTTCTTGCCCGCGGGTGAGTTTCTCCAGCAACTGCTGGTTTTGCACTTCGGTGGCAATATCGACCCGCGTGCGCAGCAAATCACTGGTTCGCGCCACCCGCTCTGACAGCGAGCTCAGGCGTTGTGCGGTCGCAGCGACCGTGGCCATGGCCGGCGACAAACGGCGCTGCATGAATTCACCAATGGTTTGGGTGCCAGGAATGGCTTTTTCACGCAACTCC
>PFKL01000181.1 GCA_002784245.1 Comamonadaceae bacterium CG_4_10_14_3_um_filter_60_75 | reverse complement strand
CTATGTGGCGCAGATGCTGCGTGCGATTGTGGGCATTGAAGTCACCATGGAAGCCCTCACAGGTAAATGGAAAGTCAGCCAGAATCGCAGTGCGGCAGACCGTGCCGGCGTGGTCCATGGGCTACGCCAAGAGGCGGGCGATCAGGCGTCCGGCATGGCTGCGCTGGTATCAGAAATACTATTTATTTAATAGCTTCTTGCGCAGTATACACAAGGGCTAGAGCCATATTTTCTTCATATTATTCTTGAGACCATCACCATGCCAACCACTCTCCCCACCATTGAACATTTGATCAACGGCCAGCGCACCGCAGGCGGCACGCGCACGGCTGACGTGTTCAACCCCGCCACGGGCCAGGTAGAAAAACGTGTCGCTTTGGCCGATAAGCTCACCGTGGAGGCGGCCATAGCCAACGCGCAAGCCGCCTACCCGGCCTGGCGCAATACGCCGCCCTTGAAACGCGCGCGGGTCATGAGCACCCTGAAGGTGCTGCTGGAGCAAAACGCTGAGGCCATCTGCGCGCTGGTCACCGCCGAGCACGGCAAGGTGCTGAGCGATTCTTTGGGCGAACTGCAGCGCGGCATTGAAAACGTCGAATACGCGTCCTACGCGCCCGAGCTGCTCAAGGGAGAACACAGCAAAAATGTCGGCCCGGCTATCGATTCGTGGAGCGAGTTCCAGGCATTGGGTGTGTGTGCGGGCATCACACCATTCAACTTTCCGGTGATGGTGCCGCTGTGGATGTGGCCAATGGCGGTGGCCTGTGGCAACACCTTCATTTTGAAGCCGTCCGAGCGCGACCCGAGTAGCGCGCTGCTGGTGGCCGAACTGGCGTTGCAAGCGGGCTTGCCACCGGGTGTGTTGAACGTGGTGCATGGCGACAAGGAGGCGGTGGACACGCTGCTGACCGATGCGCGTGTCAAGGCCATCAGCTTTGTCGGCTCCACGCCGATTGCTGAATATATCTATAGCACCGGATGCAGCCACGGCAAGCGCGTGCAGGCGCTGGGCGGTGCCAAGAACCACGCCGTGGTGATGCCCGATGCCGACATCGCCAACGCCGTCAATGCCTTGATGGGCGCTGCCTACGGCTCATGCGGCGAACGCTGCATGGCCATCCCGCTGGTGGTGGCGGTGGGCGACGCGACCGCCGACGCGGTGATTGCCGGGCTGAAAACCGAGATCGCCAAAATGAAGGTCGGCCCCGGCACGCAAGCCAGTTGCGACATGGGCCCGCTGGTGACACAAGCGCATTTTGACAAGGTGAAGGGCTATGTGGACCAAGGCGTGACCGAGGGCGCGACGCTGGTGGTGGATGGCCGTGGCATCAGCGTGCCCGGTCATGAGGCGGGTTACTTTTTGGGTGCCTGCCTGTTTGACCACGTCAAACCCGGCATGCGCATTTACCAGGAAGAAATTTTTGGCCCAGTGTTGGGCGTGGTGCGCGTTAAAACCCTGCAAGAGGCGATGGACCTGATCGACGCGCACGAATACGGCAACGGCACCTGCATCTTTACCCGCGACGGCGAGGCCGCGCGCTACTTTTCAGACAACATTCTGGTCGGCATGGTCGGCGTGAACGTGCCGCTGCCGGTGCCGGTGGCCTACCACTCCTTTGGCGGCTGGAAGCGGTCACTGTTTGGTGATTTGCACGGCTACGGGCCCGACGCGGTGCGGTTTTATACCAAGCGCAAAACCATTACCCAGCGCTGGCCGAGTGCCGGGGTGCGCGAGGGGGCGGTGTTTAGTTTTCCGAGTAGCAGGTAAGCGGACTCGAAACGCCTACTGTCCCGCTTTGCGCGGCCCATCGGGCATGGTGCGCAGCATGAACTGGTCAAACAACGGCACTGTAAAGGCGGTATCGCCATGTGCAGGGCTGTAGATCATGCCTTTTTTGATCAAGCTGGAGCGCAGGGGTGCAATGATCATTCCCTGAAGCTGTCGCTGACTTTATGAGCTGACAACACTCACTCCACCCTTGTAATCTTGTTGGGCTTGAAGCCCAAATCAGCCACTTTGCCCTTGCGCGCACGCACCGCGCGAGCGTTGTTGAGGCTGCGGATTTCCAGCGTTTCGTCGCGCAGCTTGCCGCCGCGCCCGATGCCGTCCAGGCGCACGCTGCGGGTGTAGGCCGCCGCACCGGCGAGGGTGTCTTTGGCTTCCAGATCAATCAGCATCAAACCACGCCCGCCGCCGGGCATGGCCCGCAGCTCAGCCAGCTCAAACGTCAGGATGCGCCCGCCGGTGGAGGCGCACGCCACATGGGTGGCAGCGGGCACACCAGTGGCGGCATTGGCGATCAGCGATGGCTGGCACAGCGCCTCGCCTGCGTTGATCGTCACAAATGCCTTGCCCGCTTTTTGCCTCGAGATCATGTTGGCAAGCGTGGCGGTAAAGCCGTAGCCAGCCGAACTGCTGAGCAGCAAACTGGCCTCCACGGGGCCCGCAAAATACGCCAGCAGTTGGGTGCCGGCCTCCAGCTCGATCAAGCTGGTGATGGGTTGGCCGTCACCACGGCCGCCCGGCAGCAGCGCAACCGCCACCGAATAGACGCGGCCGTTGGAGCCAAACGCCAACAAGGTATCAATGGTGCGGCATTCAAACGTGCCGTAGAGTTCGTCCCCGGCCTTGAAGCTGTATTGCGAAGCCTCAGCGCCACTGAGACGGTCGCGCACCCAGCCTTTTTGCGCCCGCACCCAGCCTTTTTGACTCACCACCACGGTCACCGGCTCGTCCACCACTTTGACTTCCAGCACGACTTTTTTCTCGGCCAGGATCAGCGTGCGACGCGCGTCAGCAAAGGTTTTGGCATCCGCTTCAATTTCCTTCACCATCAGGCGGCGCAGTGCGGCCGGGCTGTCCAAAATCTCTTCCAGTTTTTTCTGCTCGTCGCGCAAGCTGGCCAACTCTTGCTCGATCTTGATGGCCTCTAACCGGGCCAATTGGCGCAGGCGAATTTCAAGAATGTCTTCGGCCTGGCGCTCCGACAGATTGAAGCGTGCCATCAGCGCCGCTTTGGGCTCGTCACTCTGGCGGATGATGGCAATCACCTCGTCGATGTTGAGCAGCACAATTTGCCGCCCTTCCAGAATGTGGATGCGACTCTGCACCTTGCCCAGGCGGTGGCGGGTGCGCCGCTCGATGGTGGTCTGCCTGAAGGCGATCCACTCGGTAAACATCTGGCGCAGCGACTTTTGCGTGGGCCGGCCGTCCAGCCCGATCATGGTCAGGTTGATGGGGCTGGAACATTCCAGGCTGGTGTGCGCCAGCAGCGTGTTGATCAGCTCCTGCTGGCCAATTT
>PFKL01000080.1 GCA_002784245.1 Comamonadaceae bacterium CG_4_10_14_3_um_filter_60_75 | reverse complement strand
GGCATGACAAACGGAAACATCGAAGCCCCGGCCGTGCCAATCACCCCCACCACAGCCAGTGACGACGCTACAAACGCCGTGAGCGTTTTACGCAACACCAGCAACAGCGCTGCGCTCAGGGCACCCAGCACGCCCAGCGCGGGCAAGGCCCACATGAGCGGTTGCTGGCCGTAATTGGCCATCCATGCACCGGCTTCACGCACCACCGTCTTGCTCAAAGGGTCAGGCATGGCTGACGCATTGACCACCGAGGTGATGCGGTAGCCGTCAATCGATTGCAGCCAAACACCCGCTGCCACAAATGCCAGCACCATCACCAACGCCGCGCCCACGGCCCCCTTGATGGCTCGCGCCTGGATCACGCCCTCGGTGCGGTGCGCCAGGTAGCTGCCACCCTGCAAAGTGATCATGGCGCTGCTCACCACCCCCACCAACAAGGCAAACGGGTTGAGCAACTGCCAGAAACTGCCGGTGTAGGTGGACACCAAATAGTCATCAAACTGAAATGGCACGCCCTGCAACAAATTGCCAAACGCCACCCCGAAAATCACGGGTGGCACAAACCCGCCGACGAACAAGCCCCAGTCCCACACGCTGCGCCAGGTGCTGTTGTGGATTTTGCTGCGGTAATCAAACCCCACCGGCCTGAAAAACAGCGCCCATAACACCAGCAACATGGCCCAATAAAAGCCGCTGAACGCCGTGGCATAGACCAACGGCCAAGCCGCAAAAATGGCACCACCGCCGGTGATGAACCACACCTGGTTACCGTCCCAATGCGGTCCCACGGTGTTGATCACCACCCGGCGCTCCAGGTCATTGCGGCCGACAAAGGGCAGCAGCGTGCCCACCCCCATGTCGTGCCCGTCCATGATGGCAAAGCCCACCAGCAGCACACCTACCAGCAGCCACCAGATGATTTTTAAGGTTGAATAGTCAAACATGATGTGCCTTTCAAGCGTGTGCGGGTGCAAGCGTTGAACCACTCTCGCTTTGATAGCGACCGGTGCCCAGACTGCCTGGGCCCATGCGGGCAAACTTCACCATCAAAAACATTTCAACGACCAGCAGCACGGTGTAGAAACCAATGAAACCGGCCAACGACCCGTACAGACTGTTGACACTTAGGGTGGAGACCGACATGTGGGTTGGCAGTACACCATAAATCGTCCACGGCTGGCGGCCATACTCCGCCACAAACCAGCCCAGCTCACAGGCTAGCCACGGGGCGGGCAGCATCCACAGCGCGGCTTTCAGCAGCCAGGGCTTGTCCATGAAATTGGATTTGAGCGTGCTGTAAAACGCCAGTCCAAACAAGAGCAGCATGGCGAAACCCAGGCCCACCATCAGGCGGAAACCCCAGAACATGGGTGTCACGCGCGGCACGGTGTCATTGACCGCTTGGGTGATCATCTCCGGTGTGGCCTGGCGCACATCGACCACGTATTTTTTCAGCAGCAGGCCAAACCCGAGGTCAGCCTTGTGTTGCTCAAACACCTGTTTGGCAGTGACGTCGTCGCGGTTGGCGCGCAAGGCTTCCAGCGCCGTCACGGCTTGAATGCCACTGGCGATGCGCTCGCGATTTTTGGCCTTGATGTCGTGGATGCCCGGAATTTCCTTGGTGACAGAGCGCGTGCCAATCAGTCCCATCACCCACGGCACTTCAACTTCCCAATTGTTCTTTTGCTCGGCTTCATTGATGTCGGCCAACAAGGTCAAGCCCGCCGGGGCTGGTTTGGTTTCCCACATGGCTTCTATAGCGGCCATCTTGGTTTTCTGCGCTTCGCCCACGGTGTAACCCGATTCATCGCCCAGCACAATCACGCTCAGCACCGAAGCCAAGCCAAAGGCGGCAGCCACTCGGAAACTGCGCTTGGCAAAAGCCACATCACGTTTTTTCAGCAAGTACCAGCTGGAGATTGACATCACAAACATGGCGCCGGTGGTGTAGCCGGCCGACACCGTGTGCACGAACTTGGCCTGGGCATCCGGGTTGAAAAGCACCGCCCAAAAGTCGGTCATTTCCATGCGCATGGTCTGGTAGCTGAACTCGGCCCCCACCGGGTTTTGCATCCAGCCGTTGGCAATCAAAATCCACAAGGCGCTCAGGTTGGTGCCCACCGCCATCAGCACAGTGACCAGCAGGTGTTGTGGTTTGGAGAGCCGATCCCAGCCAAAAAAGAACAGGCCGATCATGGTCGATTCCAAAAAGAACGCCATCAGCCCTTCAATCGCCAGCGGCGCGCCAAAAATGTCGCCCACGTAGTGCGAGTAGTAAGCCCAGTTGGTGCCAAACTGAAATTCAAGTGTGATGCCAGTCGTCACACCCAGCGCGAAGTTGATGCCAAACAGCTTGCCCCAAAAGCGCGTCATGTCTTTCCAGACGACGTTGCCGGTCATCACGTACACGCTCTCCATGATCACCAGCAGCCAGACCATGCCAATGGTCAGCGGTACAAACAAAAAATGGTAGAGCGCTGTAGCGGCAAATTGCAGCCGTGACAAATCAACAAGTTGGTCAGAAATCAAGGCAATACTCCTTTGGACCCGCCGGGATCGGATGACAAAAACTGCTGCATCACCTGTGTGGCGTCGACTGCCACATTCTGGTCACGCACAAAAATCCACCACAAACCCGCCAACACCAGCAACTTGAGCAGCAGCACAACAGCCAATTTGGTAGCCAGTGGCATGGTCCAGTTTTTCATGATGTCAGTCTGCTTTGATTTGTAGGGGACAAGCTGGCTGTATTCAATTTACATGCCACACCTGGAGAAATTTTTTTTATTCATACATTTCAACAAGTTAGATTGAATCTCGTCAGCGCTATCGTAACCCTGGCACGATGATTGACTGCCATTTTTGGCAGTTTGGCACCTAATTGACATATAATGGCAGTGTTTTGACACCCATCCAACTTGCGTGAAACCTCTACCCGAATTGATGTCGTATCTGGAAGGGTTGCCTGAGCCTCACATCCTGTTCGACAACCAGTACCGCATCCTGGCGGCCAATGGCGCCTATCGGCGCCAGTTCAGCGCCGACCGCAGCGTGGTGGGACGCACCTGCTACGAAGTGTCTCACCACTTCAACCAGCCGTGCGACCAAGCTGGCGAGTCGTGCCCGCTGCTCAAGGCGCGTGAATCGGGTCAGCGCGAACGCGCGCTGCACCTGCACCATACGCCCAAGGGCGAGGAATACGTCAACATTGAATTGGTCCCGCTGCGCAACGACGCTGACGAACAGGCCTTCTTCATTGAAAAGATGGAGCCCCTGCAGATTGCGCAAGGACACACAGGGGCTCA
>PFKL01000185.1 GCA_002784245.1 Comamonadaceae bacterium CG_4_10_14_3_um_filter_60_75 | reverse complement strand
TTTCCTTGAGACCGCGCAATTCGTCGCGCTTGCCCATGATGGCGGCTTCGGTCAGCACGCGCGTGGTTTCCTGGAACGACGCAGCGCTGATGAAGCTGTCGGTCGACAGAGACGCTTTGGTAATACCCAGCAACAGGTTGGTGAAGGTTGCCGGGATTTTGCCTTCGGCGCGCAACGCATCGTTGGTGTTGAGCATCTCGGAGCGCTCGATTTGCTCGCCAACGATGTAGTTGGAATCACCCGCAGCCTCAACGACCACGCGGCGCAGCATCTGGCGTACGATCACTTCGATGTGCTTGTCGTTGATCTTCACACCCTGCAAGCGGTAAACGTCCTGCACCTCGTCAACGATGTAGCGCGCCAGTTCTTCGGCACCGAGCAGGCGCAAGATGTCTTGCGGATCAGCCGGGCCGTCCACCACCACTTCGCCCTTGTTGACGATCTGGCCTTCGTGCACCAGCATGTTTTTCTCTTTGGGTACGAGTTCTTCCCAGACCTTGCCTTCCGGGTCGGTGATCTGCAAGCGGATCTTGCCCTTGGTTTCCTTGCCGAACGAGATCGTGCCGGTCATTTCAGCAAGTACGCCCTTGTCTTTTGGCGAACGGGCTTCAAACAGCTCGGCCACACGCGGCAGACCACCGGTAATGTCGCGCGTCTTTTGCCCTTCGACCGGAATGCGAGCCAGCACTTCGCCGGGGCCGACTTCCTGACCGTCACGCACCTGCACCAGCGCACCGATCGGGAAGCCAATGGTCACCGAATGGTCGGTGCCGGGGATCTTGACTTCGTTGCCGGAGGCGTCGATCAGCTTGACCAACGGGCGTACCACCTTGGCCGAGCCACGGTGTTTCGGGTCAATCACCACCAGGGTGCTCAGCCCGGTCACCTCGTCGACCTGCTTGGCCACCGTCAGGCCTTCGATCACATTCTCAAAGAGCGCTTTACCGGCGTATTCGGTGATGATGGGTCGTGTCAGTGGATCCCAGTTGGCCAAAATCGTGCCCGCCTTGATGGTCTGGTCGGCCTTGATGGTCAAGACAGCGCCATAGGGCACTTTATGGCGTTCACGTTCACGGCCATGTTCGTCATGGATGACGATCTCGCCCGAGCGCGAAATCACCACCAATTCACCCTTGCCATTGGTCACATAACGCATGGTGGCGTTGAAGCCAATATTGCCGTTGGACTTGGCTTCGACGCTGGAGGCGATCGCCGCACGCGAAGCCGCACCACCGATGTGGAAGGTACGCATGGTCAGCTGGGTACCCGGCTCACCAATGGATTGCGCCGCGATGACGCCCACTGCCTCACCGCCGTTGACCAGCCCACCGCGACCGAGGTCACGGCCGTAGCACTTGGCGCAAATACCAAAGCGGGTCTCACAGGTCAGCGCGGTGCGGACCTTGACTTCGTCCACACCCGCAGCCTCCAGCACGTCGATCAGATCTTCGTCGAGCATGGTCCCAGCCACAGCGATAACCGCCTGGTTTTCGGGATGCACAACGTCTTCGGCGGCAGTGCGACCGAGGATACGGTCACGCAACGATTCAATGACTTCACCCCCCTCAACAATGGCGCGCATGATGTAACCATGGTGCGTTGCGCAATCGTTCTCGGTGACGACCAGGTCTTGCGTTACATCCACCAGACGCCGTGTCAGGTAACCTGAGTTTGCCGTCTTCAAAGCGGTATCGGCCAAGCCTTTACGCGCACCGTGGGTGGAGATGAAGTACTCCAGCACGTTCAGGCCTTCGCGGAAGTTGGCGGTAATGGGCGTCTCAATGATCGAGCCGTCGGGCTTGGCCATCAAGCCGCGCATTCCGGCCACCTGACGGATCTGGGCGGCAGAACCGCGTGCACCCGAGTCGGCCATCATGTAGATCGAGTTGAACGACTCTTGCGGCACCTTGTTGCCGTGGCGGTCAATGACGGTCTCTTTGGAGAGCTGGCCCATCATCACCTTGGAGACCTCGTCGCCGGCCTTGCCCCAGATGTCCACCACCTTGTTGTAGCGCTCACCGGCAGTCACCAGGCCCGAGGTGTACTGCTGAGCGATCTCTTTCACTTCGGTTTCGGCGCGCTCGATGATGCCTGGCTTTTCGGTGGGCACCAGCATGTCTTCGATCGAGATCGAGATACCGGCGCGGGTGGCCAGCCGGAAACCGTACTGCAACAGCTTGTCGGCAAACACCACCGTGTCTTTGAGGCCGCATTTGCGGAACGAGGCGTTGATCAGGCGCGAGATTTCTTTCTTTTTGAGCGGCTTGTTGATCAGCGCAAACGGCAAGCCTTTGGGCAAAATTTCAGACAGCAAGGCGCGCCCGGCGGTGGTTTCCCACAGCTTGGTCGACGCGGTCAATTCACCGGTTTGCTTGTTCTTGGTGTACTCGGTCAGGCGCACGTTGATGCGCGAATGCATTTCAACCACATCGGCATCGAACGCACGCTGAACCTCTTGTACATCCGAAAAGATCAACCCTTCGCCCTTGGCGTTGATGCGGTCACGGGTGGTGTAGTACAGGCCCAGCACCACGTCTTGTGACGGCACGATACTTGGTTCACCGTTGGAGGGAAACAGCACGTTGTTGGACGCCAGCATCAGGGTACGCGCTTCCATTTGCGCTTCAACCGACAGCGGTACGTGAACGGCCATCTGGTCGCCGTCGAAGTCGGCGTTGAACGCAGCGCACACCAGCGGGTGCAGCTGAATGGCCTTGCCCTCGATCAGGATCGGCTCAAACGCCTGAATGCCCAAGCGGTGCAGGGTAGGCGCACGATTGAGCATGATCGGGTGCTCTTTGATGACCTCTTCGAGAATGTCCCACACCACGGGCGTACCAGACTCAACCTCTTTCTTGGCTGCCTTGATGGTGGTGGCAATGCCCATGGCTTCCAGACGCGCGAAGATGAAGGGCTTGAAGAGTTCAAGCGCCATCAGCTTGGGCAAACCGCACTGGTGCAGCTTGAGCGTAGGACCCACGGTAATGACCGAACGACCGGAGTAGTCGACACGCTTGCCCAGCAAGTTTTGACGGAAGCGACCGCCCTTGCCCTTGATCATGTCGGCCAGCGACTTGAGCGCGCGCTTGTTGGCGCCGGTCATGGCTTTGCCGCGACGACCGTTGTCCAGCAGTGAGTCGACGGCTTCTTGCAACATGCGCTTTTCATTGCGGGCAATGATTTCGGGCGCTTTGAGTTCGAGCAGGCGGCGCAGACGGCTGTTGCGGTTAATCACGCGGCGGTACAGGTCGTTGAGGTCGGAGGTGGCAAAACGGCCACCATCCAGCGGCACCAGCGGACGCAGGTCGGGCGGCAGCACG
>PFKL01000183.1 GCA_002784245.1 Comamonadaceae bacterium CG_4_10_14_3_um_filter_60_75 | reverse complement strand
CGACGGGCGCCGGTACCGCAACGGGCGCCGGTGGCTCCTCTTTCTTGCCGCAAGCGGCCAGGACCAGCGCCGACAGCGCAAATGACCATACGTACTTTTTCATCATGAAGTGAACTCCAGTTATAAAAATAAAGATGACGTGATAACAAGTCAAAGACTAGCAAATTTTGCGCCAAAAAAGTATCCGGACAAACGATCAGATCAACCCTTTTTGGTGCAAATCATGCTGCGTCAGGTCCAGTGCCTGCCGAATCAGGCGCAACAACTCGTCAATGTCAGCGTGCGTCATCGTCAGGGGTGGGGCAATGATCATGCGGTCGCCCACTGCGCGCATGATCAAGCCATTGCGGAAACAATGGCCACGGCAGATCATGCCCACCGCATCGTCCGGATTGAAACGCTCACGCGTGGCCTTGTCTTTCAGCAGCACCAGACCGGCAACGAAACCACAGCTCTCAGCCATGCCAACCAACGGATGGTCGTTGAGTTCGGCGTAGCGCTTGGCAAAGTAGGCCCCAACCTCACCATTGACACGCTGCGGCAGCTGTTCGCGTTCCATGATGTCCAGGTTGGCCAGCGCCACCGCACACGACACCGGGTGACCGCTGTAGGTATAACCATGGTTGAACTCACCGCCCTTTTCTATCAGCACTTTGGCGACACGGTCGCCCACCATCACGCCGCCGAGCGGGATGTAGCCGCTGGTGACCGCCTTGGCAAAGGTCACCAGGTCGGGTTTGTAGCCAAATTTTTCATACGCAAACCAGTGGCCCAGGCGGCCAAAGGCGCAAATCACCTCGTCGCTGATGAGCAGAATGCCGTATTTGTCGACAATGCGCTGAATCTCTGGCCAGTAGGTGGCCGGTGGGATGATGACCCCACCAGCGCCCTGAATCGGCTCGGCAATAAAGGCGGCCACCTTGTCGGCACCCAGCGCCAAGATTTCTTCTTCGAGCCAACGCGCCGCGCGCAAGCCAAACTCATCGGCGGTCTCACCGGCCTTGCCGTTTTCAAAAAAGTACGGCTGCCCGATGTGTTTGATGTTAGGGATGGGCAAGTCACCCTGCGCATGCATGCCACTCATGCCACCCAGCGACGCCCCCGCCATGGTGCTGCCATGGTAGGCGTTGTGGCGGCTGATGATGACCTTGCGCTGCGGCTGGCCCAGTAAATCCCAATAGCGACGCACCATACGCACGTTGGAGTCGTTGCTCTCGGAGCCGCTGCTGGAGTAAAACACATGCGCAAAGCTGCGGCCGTCCACTTTTGGCGCCAGGCTGGCCAAGCGCGCAGCCAGTTTGACTGCCGGCTCGTTGGTGGTCTGGAAAAAGCTGTTGTAAAACGGCAGTGTCAGCATCTGGTCGTACGCCGCCTGCGCCAATTCCTTGCGGCCATAGCCCACATTGACACACCACAGGCCGCTCATGGCGTCGAGCATTTTTTCGCCTTCGGAGTCCCACACGTAAATGCCTTCGCCGCGCGTGATGATGCGCGCGCCGCGCGTGGCCAGGTCCGCGTGGTCGGTAAACGGGTGGATGAAGTGCGCGCTGTCAAGCGTTTGCAGCGCTTGGGTGGATAGCTTGCCAGGGGACGTTAAAGCATTCATCGGTGACATCCTTTTTATATATAAAAAATGGCTCTAGCCCTTGTGGTAAAAGCGCAATATGCTACACATGCAATAGCAAATGTTCACGTTCCCAAGGCGAAATAACTTTCATGAATTCGTCAAACTCAAGCTCTTTCACTTCAGAATAGACGGTGATGAATTCCTTGCCCAGCACGTCGTGCAATTCGGATTCGCGGCGCAACCAATCCAGCGCCTCACCCAGGCTGCGCGGCAAGGCGTAGGGTGACAGGTAGGCGTCGCCCTTCATCTCTGCCTTGGGCTTGATCTTGTTTTTCAGACCCAGGTAGCCGCAGGCCAGCGTCATCGCCAGGGCAACATACGGGTTGGCGTCGGCGCCAATGACGCGGTTTTCTATCCGCCTGGCCGCCGGGCTCGAGATCGGCGAACGGATACCCACCGTACGGTTGTCATAACCCCACTCGATATTGATCGGCGCAGCCGTGTTGCGGGACAGGCGCCGGTAACTGTTGACGTAAGGCGCGACAAGCACCATCGCGGCCGGAATGTAGCGTTGCAGGCCACCGATGTAGTGCATGAAAGCGTCAGACGGTGTGCCATCGTCGTTGCTGAATATATTTTTACCAGTGGCCTTGTTCAGGATGCTCTGGTGCACGTGCATGGCGCTGCCGGGCTCGCCTTCAATTGGCTTGGCCATGAAGGTGGCATACATGTCGTGGCGCAAGGCCGACTCGCGCACCGTACGCTTGAAGAAAAACACCTCGTCGGCCAGGCCCAACGGCTCGGCGTGAAAGAAGTTGATCTCCATCTGACCGGCGCCGATTTCGTGAATCAGCGTGTCAACGTTGAGCTCCATCTTGTCGCAATAGTCGTAAATCTCCTCAAACAGCGGGTCAAATTCGTTGACCGCATCAATGCTGTAGGCTTGCCGCGAGGTCTCGTTGCGGCCGCTGCGGCCAATGGGCGCCTTGAGCAGCGTGTTGGGATCGGTGTTGCGCGCGGTCAGGTAAAACTCGAGCTCGGGCGCGACGATCGGCTGCAAGCCCTCGGCAGCAAACAAATTGCAGACCCGGCGCAGTACGCTGCGCGGAGCGAACGGCACCATGTTGCCGTGGTGGTCGAAACAGTCGTGAATGACCTGGGCGGTGGGGTCACTGGCCCAAGGCACGATGCGCACGGTGCTCGGGTCCGGGCGCAACTGCATGTCCTTGTCGGTCGGGTCAATCACGTCGTAATACGGCCCGCTTTCAGGGAACTCGCCGGTCACGCCCATCGCCACGACCGACTGCGGCAGACGCATACCCCGGTCTTCGGTAAACTTTACGCGCGGCAGAATCTTGCCACGCGCCACCCCAGTCAAGTCGGGCACAAGACATTCCACTTCGGTCACCCGGCGCTCGTTGAGCCATTGCTCCAACTCGTTGAAACTCATTGATTTTGTGTCGCTCATTGTCTTCTCCATGGACAGCGTAAGGCCAGCTGGCCGCTGTTGGTTAACACATTGTGTCGTTGAAATTGGTTGAAAATCGGGGCCATTTGATTCAAATTGGTGGTGCCACTCGCTTGCCACTGTCCGTTCTTGCGTCAAGCCCACTGTAACCCTATTCACGGATGATTTGCCATGTTGTCTGAACTGCTGCTTACCGAAATGAGCCGTTTGGGTCAGGGGTCAAAACTGCCACTGCACCGACAACTCTACGAAGCCTTGCGCCGCGCCCTGCTTGAGGGCAAGCTGGCAGCCGACGAACGC
>PFKL01000214.1 GCA_002784245.1 Comamonadaceae bacterium CG_4_10_14_3_um_filter_60_75 | reverse complement strand
TGATTGCACGCGGTGATCTGGCCATTGAATGCGGCTACGAGCGACTGGCCGAGGTGCAGGAAGAAATCCTCTGGTGTGCCGAGGCTGCGCACATGCCGGTGATATGGGCCACCCAGGTACTTGAATCGCTGGCCAAAACCGGCTTACCCTCACGCGCTGAAATTTCTGACGCAGGGATGGGTGTGCGCGCCGAATGCGTGATGCTCAACAAGGGCCCCTTTATTGCCCAGGCCATTCACACGCTGGTCGATATCCTGCAAAGAATGGGCGGACATCAAGCCAAAAAGCGCCCCCTGCTGCGGGCGCTGCAGTCGTGGGGTGACCACAGCGCAGACTGACAAGCCAGCACGAAACGCTCAAGCGACCATTCGCTCAAAAAAACCATCGCCCGACAGTTTGGCATCGTGTTTGGCCAGTGCCGCCTGGTTGGCAACGTCCTCGGCGTGCAAGGTTTGACCACTCGGAACCACAACGGCACCAATCGACAGCGTCGTCAGGGGAAAGAAGCGTCGCACACCTTGGCGATCCTCGGCCTCTATGCCACCCGCCAGGCGCGCACTTTCCTCAAACAAATGCACCGCTTGCGCATTGAATTCGGCAATGATGCGCTGGCAGCGTTCACGCCAATCAGGACTCTGGAACAAGACGATGAAATCGTCCCCGCCCACATGCCCCAGAAAGTCGCGTTGGGCATCGCACTGCGTTTTGATCACCGAGGCAAGCAAACGAATCATCGCATCGCCACGCCAGTAACCGTAGCAGTCGTTGAAAGGTTTGAACGAATTCAGATCAGCGTAACAGGCGACAAATCGGGTTTGCTTGCGCAGCAACCGTTCAATGTGCTGCGTAATCGGTATGTTGCCTGGCAGAAAGGTCAGTGGATTGGCATGACGAGCCGCCTCAATGCGCGACTCGGTCACGTTGCGAACCAGCTGATCACCGGTGCCCAAACCCAGATAACAGCCATTGTCTGTGACGATGAAGCCGTCGGTGAGATAGCGCTGATCCTCTGACGTCAGAATGCCCACCAACTCATCAATCTGGTAGTTCTTTTCAATCAAACGCGGCTCGGTGTTGGCGTTTTCCATGCAACTCTTTCGCCCCGAAAGATCGCGGTAATAAAGCTTGGCGTACTGGTTCATGAACAGCAAGCGGTTGATAATCGCCACCGGTCGACCCTTCTCAAGAACCGCTACCGCGTGTAAATTAGGTTCAAGCTGAAAAATGCTGGCGACCGCGTTATTGGTGGTCTTCGGTGTCACTGTGGGGGCTTTGATGATGTTGAAGCCGTTGATTAAACCGGAATTGACTTGTTGGGCTGACTCGGGGTAAACCGCAATCGGGGCGTCGTTCAGCAATTCAGTCACTGCCTCCCCCACCTCCAACAACGGCTGGCTTTCAGGGCGACCCAAAAAAAACCCTTGGCAATAACGGACATCCAGATCACGGATGACACGCAGATCCTGCGCATTCTCAATGCCCTCGGCAACCAATGAGGTCTCGAAAATATCGGCAATTTGCAGCAACGCCCGCACAGTTTTCAGTTTGTCCGCAGTGGCGCTGATATTTTGCACAAAGTACTTGTCAATCTTCACGATTTCGGGACGCAACTGTGACCATAGGCGCAAACTTGAACGACCATCACCAAAATCGTCCAAAGCGATAGAGATGCCGGTTTCGCGCAGTGCGCTGACAACCTCGTCCAGGCGATCCATGTCTTTGACGCGCTCATGCTCGGTGATTTCCAGCACCACATACCTGGGCAATACACCACTCAGGCTGAGTTGCTCAAGCAAATGCCCAATGCCCCGATGCGCCACCAGCTCAACCATCACCTCAGCACTGATGTTGAGAAACAGGCGTCCGCTCTGGCGCAGCTTGCCCCACGCGTGCAGTTGGGTGACGATGCAAGCCATTTCAAATTCGTACCCCAGCCCTTCTTTGGCAGCAGCACTCAGCAACGCGTCCGGGCTGTGCAACGGCGTGCCAACTGGCCCCCGTATGAGCGCCTCATGGGCATGAACGCCACCATCACGCAGGTCGACAATCGGCTGAAATACCGCATGCAATTGCCGATCCTGCAACACTCGGGCCAAACCGCCCTGCGCTGTGACGCGCACACCTGGCTGCGATGGTATTGCTGGTCTGGTCGCTATGTCCACAGCCGTTGGAGCCCACGTCTTCGGGTACAACATGTCCATGTCAACCAACGCGGTGGTTCAACGTCGCCAACGACACCGCACATCTGGCTGCTACGCAAGACACCAACCCCAACAACAACGAGCACACCAGTGCTGTTTTCTTCAACATAACGTGAATCCCTTTATGGCGGCGAAAATGGTAAGAAGGATTTGTGTCAACGCGATGACACAGTGGCTTCATGCTGTAAGCCAAGCGCTGTCCAGTGGCGCAGTTCCAGACGGCCGTCTTGGTGCTCGATCAGCGCTGAGCAACTTTCCACCCAGTCGCCATCGTTGCAATACAGGACACCGTCAATGTCGCGCATTTCGGCGCGGTGAATGTGACCGCACACGACGCCATCGTGGCCGCGCCGCCACGCCTCATGCGCGACCGCCTTCTCGAAATCAGCGACGTACATCATGGCTTTTTTAACGCGATGTTTCAGATACGCCGACAGCGACCAGTAGGGCAAACCCAGGCGCGCGCGCCAGCTGTTGAGATGCCGGTTCAGCCGCAAGGTGAATTCATACAGGTTGTCACCCAGATACGCTAGCCACTTGGCGCACTGGATCACGCCGTCAAATTGGTCGCCGTGTGTCACCCACATCGACTTGCCGTCGGCGGTGGTGTGAACAGCGTCTTCCTGCACTTCGATGCCACCAAACTGGTGGCCAACAAATGCACGTGCAAACTCGTCGTGGTTGCCGGCAATGAAAACCACGCGGCAACCCTTGCGCGCGCGGCGCAACAGTTTTTGCACCACGTCGTTGTGCAGCCCAGGCCAGTACCAACGACGACGCAGCTGCCAGCCATCCACAATGTCGCCGATCAGGTACAGGTAGTCGCTGGGGTGCGCCTTGATGAACGCCAGCAAGGCTTCAGCCTGGCAGCCGGGTGTGCCCAGGTGCAGGTCAGAGATGAAGACGGCGCGGTAGCGGTTTGGCGATGACTCAGCACTGGCTTGCACGCCCTGTTCAGTGACGCCTGGCGCAAAGAAAGCCAGCGGACTGAAGTCGGCGCGCATCAGTGCCCCAAGAAGTGCTTGCGGTAACGGGTGGGCAGGTCGTTGATGCGCATCAGCATGGGCAAGTCTGCCGTGTTGAAGTCCGGGTCCCAGGCGGGTGCACCGAGCACCTTGGCGCCCAGGCGC
>PFKL01000225.1 GCA_002784245.1 Comamonadaceae bacterium CG_4_10_14_3_um_filter_60_75 | reverse complement strand
CCGAGACCTTGTAGCTGTTCTGGTTGAATTTGCCGCCCGCGTGCAACTCGGTCAGCGCAATCTCGGACGCACTGCGTTTGGGCTCGTGCTTGTCGTCCAGCTTGACGCCGGTCGGGATACCGCGCCCGTTGTCGACCACGCTCACCGAGTTGTCGGTGTGGATGGTGACCAGAATGTCGTCGCAGTGGCCGGCCAGCGCTTCGTCAATCGAGTTGTCCACCACCTCAAACACCAGATGGTGCAGGCCGGTGCCGTCCGACGTGTCGCCGATGTACATGCCCGGGCGCTTGCGTACCGCTTCCAGGCCTTCAAGAATCTGGATCGAGCCCTCGCCGTAGGCTTCGGAAGCGCCCGCCTGGTGGGCATCAATGGTGGGCTGAAAATTGGAACTGTCAGCGGTGCTGTTGCCGGTGTGAACCGCGATGTCGGCAGACGAGGCGGGTTCAGCGGCTTGGTTTTCTTCGGTCATGAAATGCTCTTGTTAGGGTGACAGTCGGTAAACTTCTGGTCGACTTGGCCTTGCAAGTTTTGCACCCGCGGGGCCCGTGGCGCCATGCGGGTTGACTGTTGGCGGGCCAGTCGGTGGGTTAAATTCGCATGGGCATCACGACGTACTTGAAGTGGTCGAGTTCTGGAATGGTCAACAGCGCCGAACTGTTGCCGTCCGAGAGTTCAATCTTGACCATCTCCTGGCTCATGTTGCTCAACGCGTCGATCAGGTAAGTGACGTTGAAGCCGATCTCGATGCTGTCGCCGTTGTAATCAACGTCGAGTTCGTCTACCGCCTCTTCCTGCTCGGCGTTGTTGGCAGCCACGCGCAGGGTTCCGGGGTCCACATTGAGGCGCACACCCTTGAATTTTTCGCTGGTAAGGATGGCGGTGCGCTGCAGTGTTGACAGCAGGGCAAGACGGCCCAGGGTGATGCTGTTGTGGTGGTTTTTCGGGATGACGCGGTTGTAGTCAGGGAACTTGCCCTCAACCAGTTTGCTCACGAACTCCATGCCGCCAAAGCCGAACTTGGCCTGGTTGTTGGCAAACTGCATTTCGATGGCGCCATCGGTATCAGAGAGCAGGCGTTGCAGCTCCAGCACGGTCTTGCGCGGCAAGATCACCTCTTGCTTGGGAACTTCGACGTCCAGCGTGGCGCTGGCAAAGGCAAGGCGGTGGCCATCGGTGGCGACCAGGCTGAGCTGCTGGCCTTCGGCGACAAACAAGATGCCGTTGAGGTAATAGCGGATGTCGTGCACCGCCATGGCAAATGACACCTGGCCCAGCAAGGCCTTGAGGGTTTTTTGCGGCACGCTGAACGCCGGGCCAAAGTTGGCCGACTCCTGTACCAGCGGAAAGTCCTCGGCGGGCAAGGTTTGCAGCGTGAATTTGCTTTTGCCGCCCTTGAGGATCAACTTGGCTGCGCTCGATTCGAGCGTCACCGTCTGGTCGGCTGGCAGGGTGCGCAAAATATCGATCAGCTTACGCGCACCGACCGTGGTGGTGAAGTCGCCCTCGTCGCCGCCGAGTTCGGCGGTGGTGCGAATCTGGATTTCCAGGTCGCTGGTGGTCAGCTGTAGCTGCTGACCGGTCTTGCGGATCATGATGTTGGCCAGGATTGGCAACGTATGGCGGCGCTCCACAATGCCCGAAACCGCCTGCAGCACGGAAAGCACTTTGGCTTGGGTGTCTTTGATCACGATCATGATGTTGTATTCCGGTTTTTGTTTAAGGGTTGTGCTGCCAGCGCGGACGTCATTTTCCCACTCATTTGTCTTGTTTTTGCGCCCATTGCTCAGCCTTTGAGCGTCTGCTCCAACACGTGGAGTTGCTGGTTCAGTTCGGTCGCCTGCTGGCGCTCGGCGCCAATTTTGCGTACCGCGTGCAACACCGTGGTGTGGTCGCGTCCGCCAAACAGCTCACCAATCTCGGGCAAACTCTTTTGCGTCAGCTCTTTGGCCAGGTACATGGCTATCTGGCGCGGCCGCGCAATGCTGGCCGGGCGCTTCTTGGAATACATGTCGGCGACCTTGATTTTGTAGTAGTCAGCCACCGTTTTCTGGATGTTTTCCACAGAAATCTGCCGGTTCTGGATCGACAGCAGGTCACGCAGCGCTTCGCGCGCCAGCCCGATCGAAATTTCTTTCTGGTTAAAGCGTGAATACGCCAAAATCTTTCGCAAGGCGCCCTCGAGTTCACGCACGTTGGAGCGCACGTTCTTGGCGACAAAAAAGGCTACCTCTTCGGGCATCACAATGCCTTCGACTTGCGCCTTGTTGATCAGGATGGCCACGCGCATTTCCAGTTCGGGTGGTTCGATGGCAACCGTCAGCCCTGAGTCAAAGCGCGATACCAGGCGTTCGGAAATGTCGCTCAAGCCCTTTGGGTAGGTGTCGCTGGTCATCACGATGTGCGACTTGCGCGCCAGCAAGGCCTCAAAAGCGTTGAAAAACTCTTCTTGCGTGCGCTCCTTGTTGGCAAAGAACTGCACATCGTCGATCAGCAGCAGGTCCAGCGCGTGGTAGCGTTCCTTGAATTCGTCAAACGCCTTGCGCTGGTAGGCCTTGACGACGTCGGTCACAAATTGTTCGGCATGGATGTAGAGCACTTTGGCGTCGGGGCGATCGGCAATCAGCTGGTTGCCCACAGCGTGCATCAGGTGGGTTTTCCCCAGGCCCACACCCCCATAAATGAAAAGCGGGTTGTACAGGTGCCCCGGCATACCGGCGACGTGCATGGCCGCAGCTCGTGCCATGCGGTTGGCGCTGCCTTCGACCAGCGTATCAAACGTCAGGGCTGCGTTGAGTCGGTTTTTCAGGGGTTCGCTACCGTTGCTGTCAAACGACGCTGCGCTGGGCGGGTTAGGCAGGGTGCCTGACGGCCGGACGATAGGCAGGGAGCGTGTTGGTGGCTCACGGTTGGCCAGCGCCAGCTCGATGGCGACCGGCTGCCCGGTGAGCCGTTCCATCAGCAAGGCCAGACGGGCGCTGTACTGGGCGCGGATCCAGTCCATCTTGAAGCGGTTGGCCACAAACAGTGTGACTTTGGACAAATCGTCAGCGACGTGCGCTGACAGCGGTTTGATCCAGGTCTGGAACTGCTGTTCGGGCAATTCCTGGGCCAATTGGTCGATACAGCTTTGCCAAAAATCGGGGTTGCCAGTGGTGGGCGGGGTGGCTTGCGAAATGGTGTTTCCCTGACTCATGAGTGGTTCAGCGTGGTGTGGATAATTCTGCTTGGCTGGACGTCTGATTCTAATTTATCAAACGCTTGTCCACATTCCGGGTCAACCCTTAATTCCGGTCAATTTACCGTCAGCCGGGCGAGAAGTTTGGGCTGCTTTGCTTCAGACGGCTCAAAATTTGCGATAATCCGCGGTTCCCTGAACGGTTCAGGAGAAAACCGGACGTCAATTGCATTGGCCATCTGCTGCACGCGTGCAGCGGCGCCAACGTCTCAGAAGCACTTAGGATTCCATCATGAAACGCACTTACCAACCTTCCAAGATCCGTCGCGCCCGTACCCACGGTTTTCTGGTCCGCATGAAAACCCGTGGCGGCCGCGCTGTCATCAATGCGCGTCGCGCCAAAGGTCGCAAGCGCCTGGCTGTCTGATTGACCGCTGGACGCGCCGCTTGCGGACACGTAGGTTTTGAGAGCCGCCTGACCGTGCAGCACCTCAAGAGTCGACCGCAATTCCAAGCCGTGCTCGCCGGTGCGCCCGTGGCGCGAACCTCCCACTTTGCCCTGCATTGCCTGGCGTTGCCGCCAGACGCAGACGGCGCCTGTTCGCCCCTGTTCGCCGCCCATGGCACGTGGCTCGGTGCCATGGTACCCAAACGCTGGGCCCGCCGCGCCGTCACCCGCAACGCCATCAAACGCCAGGTTTACGCATTGGGCTGGGCTTTTGAAGCATCGCTCTGTCATGGTGCGCATGTCGTTCGCCTGCATCGCGCCTTTGACCGCCAGCAGTTTCCAAGCGCCACGTCGCCTGCGCTCAAGATCGCCGTCAGAGCCGAGCTGTCGCAACTTTTTGGCAACGTAGGCGCGCCATGCTGAAGTCCTGCCTGGTGGGTTTGGTCAAGGCGTACCGTTTGCTGTTGAGCCCTGCCTTGGGATCGTCATGCCGTTTTGAGCCTACTTGCTCGCTCTATGCGTTGCAAGCGCTGGAGGCGCACGGCGCGGCCAAAGGCAGTTATTTGACGCTGAAGCGTCTGGGCCGCTGCCACCCCTGGTGTGAAGGCGGGCTCGACCCCGTCCCCTTTACCCGCCAGATCTCTGTTCCTGCTGAAAAGAAGTCCTCATGAATGATATTCGTCGCACCATCTTGTGGGTGATCTTTGGTTTGTCCCTGGTCATGCTGTGGGATCAATGGCAGGTCTACAACGGGCGCAAGCCTACATTCTTCCCCGGGCCGGTTGCGACCGCCTTGCCAGCAGATGCGCCAAGCCCTGCGGCCAGCGCGCCCGACGGTGTGCCCACTGCAAGCGTGTCAGCCACAGGGGCAGGTACGGCCAATGCGGCGTTGGTGCCGCAAGGTGCCGCGCCGGTGACACACGAACGCGTCACCGTGCAGACCGATGTGTTGAAAGTCACGTTCGACACCGAAGGTGGCTCGGTGGTCCGCACCGAATTTCTCAAGCACGCCGACATGACCGACAAGTCGCGTAATTTCGTCCTGCTTGATGATCGCAAAGACCTCACCTACCTGGCGCAGACCGGACTGATCCCAGCCGATGGCGGTGCCGCATTGCCGACGCACAAAACCATCATGACGCTGGCGCCCGGTGAGCGTGCCTTGGCTGACGGCAGCCAGACGCTGGAACTGCGCTTTGAGTCAGCCGAGGTTGGTGGTGTCAAGCTGGCCAAGACCTACACCTTGACCCGTGGTAGTTATGCACTGGCGGTCAAGCATGAAGTGGTTAATGTGGGCGCCACACCGGTTGCGCCGCAGCTTTACCTGCAATTGCTGCGTGACGCCAGCAAGCCGCCGGGCGAGTCGTCTTTCTACTCCACGTTTACCGGCCCCGCGCTCTACACCGACGCCAGGAAATATCAAAAAGTGGACTTCGCCGATATTGACAAAAATAAAGTCGATATCGAAAAGACTGCACAAAACGGCTATGTGGCGATGGTGCAACATTACTTTGCCAGCGCCTGGCTGCTGGGCGACGGTATCAAGCGTGATTTGTTTGTGCGCAAGGTCGACGCCAACCTGTACGCGGTCGGCATGATTGCGCCGCTGACCACGATAGCGCCCGGTGCGCGCCAGACGGTCAATGCCCAGTTGTTCGCTGGCCCGCAAGAAGAAAATGTGCTGGAAGCGCTGGCGCCTGGTCTGGAGCTGGTCAAAGACTACGGCTGGCTGACGATGCTGGCCAAGCCGCTGTACTGGTTGCTCGACCAGTTGCACAAGATCATCAACAACTGGGGCTGGTCGATTGTGGCGCTGGTGCTGCTGTTGAAGATTGCGTTCTATTGGCTTAACGCCAAAGCCTACGCCAGCATGGCCAAGATGAAGGCGGTCAATCCGCGCATCACCGAAATGCGCGAACGCCTGAAAGACAACCCGCAACAGATGCAGCAAGAGATGATGCGCATCTATCGCGAAGAAAAGGTCAACCCGATGGGCGGCTGCTTCCCGATCATGATCCAGATTCCGGTGTTCATCGCGCTGTACTGGGTGCTGCTGGCCAGCGTCGAGATGCGCAACACGCCTTGGATCGGCTGGATTCATGACCTCTCCAGCCCGGACCCGTTTTATATCCTGCCGATCTTCATGACGCTGACCACGATCCTGCAAACGTCGCTCAACCCGGCACCGCCTGACCCGATGCAGGCCAAGATGATGTGGTTCATGCCGCTGGCGTTCAGTGTCATGTTCTTCTTCTTCCCGGCTGGTCTGGTGCTGTACTGGATCACCAACAACGTGTTGTCGATCGCCCAGCAGTGGGTCATCAACACCCGCATGGGCGTGCCGCCGAAGTTCCACCTTCCCAAGTTCTAAACGCCAGCCGGCGTTGGGGCGGTCATGACCTTGCCACGCCAACACGATCCCATCGTTGCCATCGCCACCGCCCCAGGTCGGGGTGCGGTTGGTATCGTGCGGGTCAGCGGCAAATCGCTGCAAGCCCTGGCCGTAGCGCTGTGTGACAAGCACCTGCGCCCGCGCGAAGCCACTTACACCGGTTTTCTTGATGCCCAGGGCATCGCCATTGATCACGGGCTGGCGATCTACTTTCCGGCTCCGCATTCCTTTACCGGCGAGGATGTGCTCGAATTACAAGCGCACGGTGGTCCGGTGGTGCTGCAACTGCTGCTGGCGCGTTGCTTGCAAGCGTCAGCGCAGACCAATGCCGCCAGTCAGGTCGTCCTGCCCCGGCTGCGTCTGGCCCAGCCGGGCGAGTTTTCTGAGCGTGCGTTTTTGAACGACAAGATCGACCTCGCGCAGGCCGAAGCCATCGCCGACCTGATCGACGCCAGCACTGAAGCCGCCGCGCGCAGCGCCAGCCGCTCGCTCTCGGGCGCCTTCTCACAAGAAGTTCACCGGTTGTGTGACGCCTTGATCCATCTGCGCATGCTGGTCGAGGCGACGCTGGATTTCCCCGAGGAAGAAATCGACTTTCTGCGTCAGGCTGACGCGCAAGGGCAGCTCGCCCGGCTGCAGGACGGCGTGCAAAGTGTGCTGCAGCAGGCGCGCCAGGGGGTTTTGTTGCGCGAAGGCATCAAGGTGGTGATTGCCGGCCAGCCCAATGCCGGTAAATCCTCATTGCTCAACGCCTTGGCCGGTGCGGAGCTGGCGATCGTGACTGCTGTGCCGGGCACCACCCGCGACAAGCTGCAGCAGACCATCCAAATTGGAGGTGTACCGCTGCACGTGATCGACACCGCTGGCTTGCGTGACAGCGACGATGAAGTCGAAAAAATCGGCATCGCACGCGCCTGGGATGCTATTTATGATGCCGACGCAGTCTTGTTCCTGCACGATTTGACGCGTGAAAATGCTATTGACTACGTAGCTGCTGACGCACATATATCAAGGGCTATGACCGAAAAACTGCCTAAAGATGTGACCATCATTGACATCTGGAACAAGGCTGACGTCGTGCCTGATGCACTGCCGCGCCCGGGCCTGGTGCTGTCGGCCAAAACTGGCTTGGGGCTGGACCAGTTGCGTCAGGCCTTGTTGACCGCAGCGGGTTGGCAAAGCGCCGGGCAAGGCTTGTTCAGCGCGCGTGCGCGCCATGTACAGGCGCTCCACCAGGTGGCTGGGCACCTGCAGGGCGCGCAGCGGCAGCTGGCATGTGCGGCGCAGGCGCTCGATTTGCTGGCTGAGGAGCTGCGTCTGGCGCAAAATGCGCTCAGCCAGATTACCGGCGCGTTTGGCGCTGACGACTTGCTGGGTGTCATCTTTTCTAGCTTTTGCATTGGAAAATAAGGGCGGCGCGCAACCCGCGCGCGCCCCAATCTGGCACACAATATGCAATGATTTGACCGCTTAAGAGGTGTACCGTGTCTTTATTCAGTTGGCTTTTTTCAAAATCACCGGCCAAGTCGGCCGCGCCGGCGGACCTCAATGACAAACTGTCATCCAGTCAGCAGCCCGCGGCAGCTGCCGACCCGCTGGCCGAGCTCAAGCAACAGCGTCACCACAATCGCGAGTCGCTTTACGAAGTGGTTCGTAGCGTCATGTTGCGCAGCGAAGTCTTGTCTTCGCACTACAAATTCAAGGTGCTCTCGCTCGACACCAAGGGGCGCCAATTTCTCGTCATGATTGATCTGCTTAATGACGCGGCGCTGCAACCGCACCGCTGGTCGGGTATCGAGCAACTGATGACGCTTACCGCGCTGCAGCACCATGACTTGCAGGTCAAGGGTTTGTATTGGCGTTTGATGATGCAACCCACCACCCCTACCGTGGGGATGTCGGCCAAATCCGAGTCACCAGTGGCGCAGGCGGCACCACAGGCTGCAGTGGTAGCGGTGGCGGCAAGCGTGCCCATTGCTGCGCCGATCCATGGCTTCGAGCCCATCCATCAAGACGAAGTGCTGGCGTTCAAGAAAGCCATTGCTGACGCAACACCGGCTGATGAAAGCGCGCCGCAGGTTGGCAAGGTGGTCAGTTCAGGGCCACGGCGTCCGGCGCCCGAGCATGGCTACGAAGACACCCAGTTGCTCGAGCCCGAAGAAGGCGCATCGCCCTTGAGTCAAACCCAGCTCGGCGGGCTCGACTGACGCGCGGCGTACGCTCCCTCAGACGCCCTGAAAGTCGATCAAGGTGTGCAGTTTCAGACCGGCTGCGCGCAACTTGGCCGAGCCGCCGAGTTCGGGCAAATCGACAATCGCCGCCGCTTCGATCACCTGCGCACCCAGTTTTTCCAGCAGCTTCATGCCGGCCATCATGGTGCCGCCGGTGGCGATCAAGTCGTCGATCAACAGCACCCGCTCGCCCGCTTTGACCGCGTCGGTGTGCAGCTCGACCGTGGCGCTGCCGTATTCCAGTTCGTAAGTTTCCTCTACGGTGGTGAACGGTAGCTTGCCCTTTTTGCGAATCGGGATGAAACCCACCCCCAGCTCATAGGCGATGACAGCACCCAGAATAAAGCCGCGCGCGTCCAGCCCGGCCACCACATCGGGGCGACTGGCCGCGTCCATGTAGCGGTGCACAAAGACGTCAATCAGCACCCGAAATACTTTGGCGTCCTGCAACAGCGGGGTGATATCGCGAAACTGCACCCCAGGTGCCGGCCAATCGGGCACAGTGCGGATGTGGTCGCGCAGGTAGTCGGTCACGTTGACGTTTTGCATAAAAAAAGCCCAGAACAAGTAACCAGATTGTGCCCGTTGTCGTCGTGACCCGGTCACCCCTTGACCAGCTGCAACTCGGCTTGTGCAATCGCCTCAGCCTTGCCGGAGAGCACCAGTGTGTCGCCTTCCATCAGCAGCACGTCTTCACTCAGTGGCACCACCCGGCCATCGTGGCGGCGCAGGCTCACCAGCCGTGTGCCCATGGTCATGAACGCCATTTCACCCTTGGTACGGCCAATCGCCTTGGCGTGCAGCGGCAACTGCACCGAGTGCAGCCGCTCCTGCTGCGCCTCATCGATATCACCGTCGTCGGCACCGCGAAAGAAACCGCGCAGCAAGTTGTAACGCGCGTCGCGTTGCTCCTGCACGATGCGGATCACCCGGCGCATGGGCACGCCCACCAGCGCCAGCGCGTGGCTGGCCAGCATCAGTGAGCCTTCGATCGCCTCGGGTACCACTTCGGTGGCGCCGGCTTTTTGCAGCATTTCCAGGTCGTGGTCGTCCTGCGTGCGCACCACCACCGGCACCTGCGGCGCGTGTTCGCGGATATGCGCCAACACTTTCACGGCGCTGTGCGTTTCCAGGTACGTTACCACCACCGCACTGGCGCGTGCCAGACCGGCGGCCATCAAGGCCTGCAAGCGCGCCGCATCACCAAACACCACCGAATCGCCAGCGGCGGCGGCCTGGCGCACCCGGTCGGGGTCGAGATCGAGCGCCATGTAGGGGATTGACTCCTTGTCGAGCATGCGCGCCAGGTTTTGACCACAGCGGCCATAGCCGCAGATGATGACGTGCTTGTTGGCCTTGATTGACTTGCGCGCGATCGTCGTCATCTGCACCGACTCCATCAGCCACTCATTGCTGACCAGGCGCATCACGAGGTCGCCACTGTGCATGATGATGAACGGCGTGGCCAGCATCGACAACACCATTGCCGCCAGCGCCGGGTTGAGCAATTGCGGCGGTACCAGCGCGTGGCCCTGGGCCAGCGTCAACAGCACAAAACCGAATTCACCAGCCTGTGCCAGGTACAAGCCGGTGCGCAGGGAAATCCCCATGCTTGCACCCAACAGCCGGGTGATCAGCGTGATCAGTGCCGCCTTGAACGCCACCGGCAAAATCAGCAGCAACAGCACCAGTGGCCAGCGCTCCAGCACCAGTCGCCAGTCCAGCATCATGCCGATGCTGATGAAAAATAAGCCCAGCAGCACGTCGTGAAACGGACGAATGTCGGTTTCCACCTGGTGCTTGAACTGTGTCTCTGAAATAAGCATGCCGGCAATGAACGCGCCCAGCGCCAGACTCAACCCTGCCAGTTCAGTCAGCCAGGCCAGCCCGAGCGTGACCAGCAGCAGGTTCAGCACAAACAGTTCTTCGCTCTTGCGCCGGGCCACCAGCGTCAGCCACCAGCGCATGACGCGTGGCCCACCCACCAGCAAAATACTCACCAGAACCACCGCCTTGAGCAGCGCCCAGGCCATCGATTCGACCATCGCCTCACCCGACGCACCCAGCGCCGGAATCAGCACCAGCAAGGGCACCACCGCCAGATCCTGAAACAGCAGCACGCCCATGACCCGCTTGCCGTGCTCGCTCTCCATTTCGATGCGCTCGTTCATCAGTTTGCCGACGATCGCGGTGCTGCTCATGGCCATGGCGCTGGACAAGGCCAGCGCGGTCTTCCAGTCCATGCCCCAGTGGCTAGGCGCGAGCAAGGCGAACACCATGCTCGCTGCGGTGGTGACCAGCATCGTCAATGTCACCTGCAACATGCCAAGCCCGAACACATGCTGGCGCATGGTGCGCAGCTTGGGCAGATTGAACTCCAGCCCAATGACGAACATCAGGAAAACCACACCGAACTCACCCAGGTGGCGCACGCCCTCGGCGTTTTTGGCCAGCGCCAGCGCGTTGGGGCCAATCACCACGCCGACGGTCAGATACCCCAGCATCGGCGGCAGCTTCAGGTAGCGGCATGCCACCACGCCCAGCACAGCGGCCAGCAGGTACATCAGGGTCAGGTCAAGTGGGTTCACCCCCGGATACTACCAAGTGAGGGGGCTCCTGCAGCCGACGCCGATAAAATCTCGTCATGACAAACACTTCAGCCCAAAAGCCGGTCGTTGATGCTGCGCACGTTGTGGCTTTGGCCCGTGAGACGCTGGACGTGGAAGCCGCTGCAGTGCTGGGGCTCAAAAGCGCGGTGGGTAACGACTTTGTGCAGGCGGTGCGCCTGATGCTTGAGGTCAAGGGTCGGGTGGTGGTAATGGGCATGGGTAAAAGCGGCCATATCGGGCGCAAGATTGCTGCCACGCTGGCCTCCACCGGTACCGCAGCGATGTTTGTGCATCCGGCAGAAGCCAGCCACGGCGACCTGGGCATGATCAAGCCGGTGGATGTGGTGCTGGCCATTTCCAACAGTGGCGAATCCGAAGAACTGACCGCCATTCTGCCCATGATCAAACGTCTGGGCGCGCCGCTGCTGGCGATGACCGGCAACGCGCAGTCGACGCTGGCGCGCTGTGCCAGCGTGTTCTTGAATACTGGCGTCGAAAAAGAAGCCTGCCCGCTGAACCTGGCGCCCACGGCCAGCACCACCGCGCAATTGGCCTTGGGCGACGCGCTGGCGGTGGCGCTGCTCGACGCCCGTGGCTTCAAGGCCGAAGACTTTGCCCGCTCACACCCGGGCGGCGCGCTGGGGCGGCGCTTGCTGACGCTGGTCAGCGACGTGATGCGCAGCGCAGACCAGGTGCCCCGTGTCCACTTGAACGCCGGTTTTGGCGAGATCATGCGCGAGATGAGTAACAAAGGCCTGGGTGCCACCGCCGTGATTGACGATGCGGGCGGCCTGTGCGGTATTTTTACCGACGGTGATTTGCGCCGCCTGATTGAAAAAGGTGTCGATTTGCGCAGCGCCAGCGCCGCCCAGGTCATGCACGCCAATCCCGGCACCATTGGCGTCGACGCACTGGCGGTGGACGCGGTCGAACTGATGGAACAGCGCCGCATCACCAGCGTGCTGGTGTTGGACGGCGCCGGACAACTGGTGGGTGCGCTCAACAGCAATGACCTGATGCGGGCCAAGGTGATCTGATGATGACGCCCAAGCTGAACTTCGCCCCTGAGCTGTTGCTGCAGGCGCAAGGCGTCCGCGTGGTGTTTTTTGACGTTGACGGTGTCCTGACCGATGGCGGTCTGTATTTTTCAGAAAACGGCGAAACCATCAAACGCTTCAACACGCTCGACGGCCACGGCCTGAAGCTGCTGCAAGGCGCGGGCATCACGCCGGCGGTGATCACCGGGCGCGACTCCAAGCCACTGCGAATTCGCCTGGCGGCGTTGGGCATTGCGCACGCGCACTTTGGCACCGAAGACAAATTGCCCGCCGCGCAGGTGACGCTGGACGCACTGGGGCTGGACTGGACGCAAGCAGCAGCCATGGGCGACGACTGGCCTGATTTGCCTGTGCTCACGCGCTGCGCTTTCGCCTGCGCACCGCCCAACGCGCAGATTGAAGTCAGTCAACGTGCGCATTACGTGACCCGCCTGGCCGGTGGTCAGGGTGCCGTGCGCGAATTGTGTGATCTGCTGCTGGTGGCCAGCGGTCGCTACGCGCAGTTGTTGCAGGACAGTGCGTCGTGATGTCTTTGCTGCGCCAGTGGTTCGATCGGCTCACGCTATACCTGCCGGTGCTGTTGATGGGCGCGCTGGCGATGTCAACCTATTGGCTGGTGCGCACCACGCCGCCAGCCAACATACCGGCACCGGTGGCCAAGGTTGAGCATTTGCCAGACTATTTCATGCGCCAGTTTGCCGTCAAAACCTTCGACGCCGAGGGCAAACTCAAGAGCGAAGTCAGCGGTGCCGAGGCGCGCCATTTCCCCGACACCGACACGCTGGAAATCGACCAGGTGCAGATCCGCTCGTTTGACGAGACTGGCAAGCTGACTACGGCCAGCGCGCAGCGGGCGCTGAGCAACGGTGACGGCAGCGAAGTCCAATTGCTGGGTTCTGCCAGGGTGGTCCGTGCGGCGACACTGTCGGCGTTGGGCAAGGCGCAGCCCGAATTGACCTTTGCCGGTGAGTACCTGCACGCTTTCATCAAGACCGAGCGCGTTACCTCCAACAAACCGGTGGTGCTCACCCGTGGCGCCGACCGCTTCACCGCCGACCGCATGGAATATGACAACCAGCAGCGCGTGATGCAGCTTGAAGGGCGCGTGCACGGTGTTCTTGTGCCCAAGGCCAAGCCCTGACATGGTGGCACCCGTGGCGACGTGCAGACTGGTCCTGATCACCGGTGCGTCCAGTGGCATCGGCCAGGCGCTGGCGCTGCAGTACGCGCGCCAGGGCTGGCGGCTGGCGCTGGTGGCGCGCCGCACAGATCTGATCAAAACATGGCTTAGCCCCCTTGAAATAAGCGCAGAACGCTATCACGTTTATAGTGCTGATGTGGCCGACCCAGACAGCATGGTGGCCATGGCCCGAGCTTGTCTGGACGGCCAGGGCGTCCCCGACGTGGTGGTTGCCAACGCCGGCATCAGCATCGGAGTCGACTCAGCGCAGCGCCGCGACCTCGACGTGATGGCGCGCATTCTGGCCACCAATGTGCTGGGTGTGGCCGCCACCTTTGGGCCGTTCATCCACGCGATGACAGCGCGCGGCTCGGGGGCGCTGGTCGGTATCGGCAGCGTTGCCGGCATTCGCGGTCTGCCTGGCCATGGCGGCTACTGCGCCAGCAAGGCGGCGGTGATCAGCTACTGCGAAAGCCTGCGCGGTGAACTGCGCGCCAGCGGTGTGCAGGTGCTGACGATTTGCCCTGGCTACATTGCCACGCCGCTGACGCAAAACAACCGCTACAAGATGCCGTTTTTGATGTCGGCAGACGACTTTGCGGCGCAGGCGGTACGCGCCATTGAAGCTGGCGCCAGCTACCGCGTCATTCCGTGGCAGATGGGCATCGTCGCCAAGGTGCTGCGCTTGCTGCCGAACTGGTTGTTTGACAAGGCATTTGCCGGTCGTCCCCGCAAACCGCGGGCGATCTCCGACTGATTTTCAGGCAGCCAACAAAAAGGGCCCCGAAGGACCCTTAGTTGCTTTCAGGCGTGAACCTGTTGGTTGCTTAGTAGCTGCTGCGGCCACCGCCGTAACCACCACCGCCGCTGCCGCCGCCGTAGCCGCCGCCACCCGAACGGCTGCCACCGCCATAGCCGCCGCCACCGCCACCGCCGCCGAAGCCGCCGCCAGAGCGGGGAGGACGCGGTTCCATGGGACGGGCTTCATTCACCACGATGCCGCGGCCACCGTACTGTTGGCCATTCATCGCGTTGATTGCGGTTTGTGCTTCAGCATCGCTGCCCATTTCGACAAAGCCGAAACCTTTGGAGCGGCCGGTGTCACGTTCCATCATGACTTTGGCGCTGGTGACGGTGCCGTGGGCGGCGAATGCTTGTTGCAGATCGTCGTCACGGAAAGAATAAGGCAGGTTGCCTACGTAAAGTTTGTTGCCCATGAAAGGACTCCTCAAAATAACTCAAAACGCGATGGAGTCCATAACCGCAACAATCAAACCACTGAAGACTTCGATAAGACGCGAAACTGACATTCACCGCAAACTACATATCACCTTTGAAAGGCAATACGGGATCGGATGATACGTTAATTTTGTGATTCGCAACGATTTATTTGCAGTTAGTCAGGAAAGCGTTGGTTTGCTGCGTGATTTCATGCGGCGCGCAACACAAAGCATGGCGATGCCACGCTGCGGGTTGTTTGACCGCCATCCCGAGACTTGATCAGCGTCATTGACTTTGCAACCAGCGAGGGCTAACCTTCCCGGGACGAACACACACGGGGCGGTCTCTTGATCGAATCTTGTCATGATACGCAGGACGCTTCAGCACCTGATTGGCGGCAGCTTGCAACGGCAAATGACGCTGGGTGTGGTGCTGACTATCCTGTTATTGATGTCTTACTTTGTGTGGGACCATGACCGTTACCAGCGCACGCAGGCAATTGAAGATGAAACCCGTCATGTGCTGGCCATGGCGCGCAGCCTGGCTGTTTCAACGGCATCTGGGCTGGCGGTCAAGGACCGCGCTGCCCTGGCTGAAATGGTCAAGAGCGTGTCAGCCTATCGCGATTTTGACTTCGCCATGGTGCTTGATGCCCAAGGCCAGGTGCTGGCGCGCTCCGACCCAAAGAACCTTGGGTCATACCGTACCGGCTTGCCGACGGTGCTTGAGCCTGCCCTGTTGCAAGCCGACGCAACGTTGATCGACGCTGTCAGCCCCGTTATTTTCAATGGCCAGCAGTTGGGCTGGGTGCGGGTGGGCACGTCGGGCCAGTCTTTGCAGGCGTATCTGACGCAGATCAGCACCAATAGCGTGCGTCACTTGTTGTTTGTGCTGGCGGTGAGTGTGGTCTTTGCCAGCCTGGGTAGCCGTTACGTCGCGCGCCGGTTGCACGCCATCTCGAAGGTGGCGCGCAATATTGAGGCTGGTGACACCCATTTGCGCGTCACCGTGCAGGGCACCGATGAAGCAGCGCAATTGGCGCACCATTTCAACGCCATGCTCGATGCCATTGCCAGCCGAGATGCGGCGTTGAAGGTCAGCGAGGCGTTCAAGAGTGCCATCCTGAACTCGGTGGCAGCAGAGGTGGCGGTGCTTGACAACCAGGGTGTCATTTTGGCGGTCAACGACCAATGGCAGCAATTTGCCCAGAACAGTACCGCTGCATCCAGCCCAACCGTTCGCGCCACTGGCGTTGGGGTCAACTATCTGCAGGCATGCAGAGACGCCAGCGCCTCGGGCGATAACGAAGCGCGGGCGGCATTGGATGGCATCATGGTGGTGTTGCAGGGGCGCGGGCCGTCGTTCAGTCTCGACTACCCCTGCCATTCGCCTGAGCAGCAACGCTGGTTTACCCTGGTGGCCAGACCCTTTGGCAGCGAAGCCGATCGTCGGGTGGTCATCACGCACACCGACATCACCGCCACCAAACTGGCCGAACAGTATGAGCATTTTCGTGGCCAGATTCTGGAGCTGATGGCCGGCAACACCGACGTGCAAGACTTGCTGCTGGCCATAGTACAGGGCGTTGAGCAATTGCACCCGGCCATGCTGTGCAGTGTGCTGCTGTTGACCGACGACGGCAAGCGTATCGGGCGAAGCATCGCACCGAGCCTGCCCGCGTTTTACAACCTGGCCATCGAAGGCATGGAAATAGGCCCTGGCCAGGGTTCGTGTGGTACGGCGGCCTATACGGGCGAGCGGGTCGTGGTTGGCGATATTGCCACCCACCCGTTTTGGGTCAAGTTCAAGGATATTGCTGCGCGTGCAGGGTTGGCGGCGTGCTGGTCGCAGCCCATTTTTTCAACCGACGCAACGGTGTTGGGTACCTTTGCCATTTACCACCGGTATGTGCACACGCCCTCAGACGCCGACATTGAATTGATCCAGCAAACCGCCCGCCTGGCCACCATTGCCATTGCCTACAAGCAAACCCAGACCGCCTTGCGCGCCAGCGAAAACGTTTTCAGGACGCTGTTTGAAACCAGCCCGGTCGGCGTGATCTATCACGATCCAGAGGGTCGCATCACCGCGGCCAACCCGGCGGCCCAGCGGATTCTGGGTTTGTCGCTCGACCAATTGCAGGGGCGCACCTCAATGGACCCGCGCTGGCACGCCATTCACGAAGACGGCAGCGATTTTCCGGGCGACCAACACCCGATTTTTCTGGCGCTCCGAACGGGTCAGCCCCAGTTCAACGTCGTGATGGGCGTGGCCGTGCCGGAGCGCGATGATGTCTGGATCCTGGTCAGCGCAACGCCCTTGCTGGAAAACGGCAAGGTGGTGCAAGCCTACGCCACCTTTGAAGACATCACTGACCGTCACCTGATGCAGCAGAAAATACGGCAACTGGCGTTTTATGACCTGTTGACGCAGTTGCCCAACCGCCGGCTACTCATCGAGCGCCTGAGTCACACGTTGACCACCATCAAGCGCAGCGGGGCACTTGGCGCCCTGGTGTTTCTGGATCTGGACAACTTCAAACCCCTCAACGACACGCACGGGCATCAAACGGGTGACTTGTTGCTGGTGGAAGTGGCCCGGCGCATTAAGACCTGCCTGCGCGAAGAAGACACGGTGGCGCGCATTGGCGGCGACGAATTTGTCGTGATGCTGACCGACTTGCAGTCTGAGCCGACAGCGGCGCGCATCCATGCCTGCAACCTGGCCGAGAAAATTTGCGCCAGCCTGGCGCAACCCTATGTCCTCAGCATTACCCAAGCCAACGGCGACATCTGCATGATTGAACACCGTTGTACCGCCAGCATGGGTTTGACACTGTTTTCGGCAGTGGACGCAGACCAGGAGCAGATCTTGCGCCGCGCCGATGCGGCCATGTACCAAGCCAAAGAGCAGGGCCGCAACCGGGTGGTGTTCAGCGCCACGTAGGCTACCAGTTGGCCTCGCGGTCGGGTGTGGCACTGATCTTGTGGATCGACAAGTCCGCGCCGTCGTATTCTTCTTCCTGGCTCAGGCGCAGACCCACGGTCCGTTTGAGCGTACCGTAGACCAGCACCCCGCCCGCCACGGCCCAGCCCACGCCCAACGCGGTGCCGAGCAACTGTCCGCTGAAACTGACCCCGCCCAAACCGCCCAGCGCTTGACTGCCAAAAATGCCCGCTGCGATGCCGCCCCAGGTGCCGCACAGCCCATGCAGCGGCCACACGCCCAGCACGTCGTCGATCTTCCATTTGTTTTGCGTCCAGGTGAACATCGTCACAAACAGCGTACCAGCGATGGCGCCGACCACCAAGGCGCCTACCGGGTGCATCAGGTCAGAGCCCGCGCACACCGCGACCAGTCCAGCAAGTGGGCCGTTGTGCACAAAACCGGGGTCGTTCTTGCCCGCAACCAGCGCCGCTAGCGTACCGCCGACCATGGCCATCAGCGAATTCACCGCCACCAGGCCCGAAATTTTGTCGAGCGTTTGCGCGCTCATCACGTTAAAACCAAACCAGCCTACCGTCAGAATCCACGCGCCCAGCGCCAGAAACGGAATGCTTGACGGCGGGTGCGCCGACATGCCGCCGTCCTTGCGGTAGCGGTTGGATCGCGCACCCAGCAGCAGCACGGCGGGCAGCGCAATCCAGCCACCCACCGCATGCACCACGACACTGCCGGCAAAGTCGTGAAACTCGGCGCCAGTCAGCCCTTTCAGCCAGGCCTGCACGCCAAAGTGCTGGTTCCAGGCGATGCCTTCAAAAAATGGATAGACAAAGCCGACGATCACCGCGGTGGCGATCAGCTGCGGCCAAAAGCGGGCGCGCTCGGCAATGCCGCCGGAAATGATGGCCGGGATGGCCGCTGCGAAGGTCAGAAGGAAGAAAAATTTGACCAGCTCGTAGCCGTTTTTGGCGGCCAGTTGCTCGGCACCGACCAGGAAATGCGTGCCGTAGGCCACGCCGTAGCCAACCAGAAAATACGCGACGGTTGACACCGAAAAATCCACCAAAATCTTCACCAGCGCGTTGACCTGACTCTTGCGCCGGACCGTGCCCAGTTCCAGAAAGGCAAAACCCGCGTGCATGGCCAGCACCATGATGCCGCCCAAAAGAATGAACAGGGCGTTTGCGCCCTGTTGAAGTGCATCCATGAGAGCCTCTCCGAATAGTTTGCTTTATTTAAGTGCATGATTTTCCGGAATTGGAAAAACGCACCAAGTTAAAGCAATAACTGCGCCAGATTGGTGATATCGCCGACGGTATTTTGCCAACAGGGGGTGAAATTCGGACTGACTTGGCCAATCAGGGTAGTGAAGGCGTGGGCCAGCCATTCCGGTAGCATGCCGGCACCACGCTGGGCATGATGCTGGCCAACGCACCGGTGGTCTGGCTGGGTGAGCGCATGACGCGGCTGGTGCCCTTGACCGTAGTGCATCGGGTGTCAGCGGCAATTTTCATGGATCTGGGCGTGTGGGCGCTGTTGGCCTGAGTGTCATTGCTATACTGACCTCTGCGCCGATTTGCCAGAATTGCGGGCGCGTAACAAGTGCCGCTAAAGATGCCAGCCTACCCGGTTTTGCCTTTAGCGGATCCGGGTTTTTTTGATGCAATTGATCGCCACACCCCAGTCCATGCAGTTTGCCGAGGCTTTGCCGCTGCAAAGCGGCGCCTCGCTGCGTGGCTATAGCCTGAGCTATGAAACCTATGGCACACTCAACGCCGACAAGCGCAATGCGGTACTGATTTGCCACGCGCTCAACGCGTCACACCATGTCGCCGGTGTCTATGCGGGGCAAGACAAGAGCGAAGGCTGGTGGGACAACATGATTGGGCCGGGCAAGCCGCTCGATACCCGGCATTTTTTCGTCATCGGTGTCAACAACCTGGGCTCGTGCTTTGGTTCGACCGGGCCGATGCACACCAACCCGGATACCGGCCAGGTCTATGGTGCGGACTTTCCCGTGGTCACGGTGGAAGACTGGGTCAACGCGCAGGCGCGACTACTTGACGCGCTGGGCATCCAGACCCTGGCTGCTGTGATGGGCGGGTCCTTGGGTGGCATGCAAACTCTCAGCTGGGCGCTGCAATATCCAGAGCGCGTGTGCCACGCGGTGGTGATCGCCAGCGCGCCTAATTTGACCGCCGAAAACATCGCCTTCAACGAGGTCGCCCGCCGCGCCATCCAGACCGACCCCGATTTTCATGGCGGCCACTTTTACCAGCATGGCACGGTACCCAAACGCGGTTTGCGCATCGCCCGCATGATCGGCCACATTACCTACCTGAGCGACGACGTGATGAACGCCAAATTCGGCCGCAAACTCATCGCGGCAACGCAAAGCGAGGCCGAGCGCAACTTCTTTTACAGCACACTGGAAGCCGAATTCCAGATTGAGAGCTACCTGCGCTATCAAGGTGACAAGTTTGCCGAGTACTTTGACGCCAACACCTACCTGCTGATCACCCGGGCGCTGGACTACTTTGACCCGGCGCGCGCCTACAGCGGCAATTTGAGTCAGGCGCTGGCGCGCGCTAGCGCCAAGTTTCTGCTGGTGAGTTTCACCACCGACTGGCGCTTTGCCCCGGCCCGCAGCCGAGAAATCGTCAAGGCACTGCTTGACAACAAGCGTGATGTGACCTACGCCGAGATCAATGCACCGCACGGCCATGATGCCTTTTTGCTCGATGACGCCCGTTATATGGGCGTAGTGCGTTCTTATTTTGATAGCGTTTCACAAAGACTGGAGGCTTCTACGTGAACGCCGCGGTGGCTTCCGGCCGGACGGTTAACGCGACCCAGCAGGCGCTGGCCGAGCTGGTGCCACGCGGCGCGCGCGTGCTTGATCTGGGTTGCGGCGACGGCGCCATGCTGGCCTATCTGCAGCAAACACGCGGCTGCAGCGGCTACGGCATCGAGATCAGCGACACCAATCTGCTGGCCTGCGTGCAGCGTGGCGTCAACGTCATCCAGCTTAACCTGGACGAAGGCCTGTCAATGTTTGAAGACGCGTCCTTTGACGTGGTGCTGCAGATCGACACGCTGCAACACCTGCGCAACGCCGAGGTCATGCTGCGTGAGACGGTGCGCGTGGGCCGGCTGGGTATCGTCGCCTTCCCCAACTTTGCCCATTGGCCCAACCGCTTGAGCGTACTGGCCGGACGCATGCCGGTGACGCGCCGCTTGCCCTACCAGTGGTACGACACGCCCAACATCCGCGTTGGCACCCACGCAGACCTTGGCGTGCTGGCGCTTGCGTGTGGGCTGACGGTGTTGGACGACTTTGGTATTCAGGCCGGTGAAGTGGTACGCTGGCTGCCCAACTTGCTGGCCGGCACCTCGGTCTATAAACTTTCACGCTAAGGCTCGCCACAACATAACAAGGATTGATCATGCCGCACTTAAAAGCTACGTTATTTGACCCGGTGACCGCTGGTGACTTGCGCCTGGCCAACCGCATCGTCATGGCGCCGCTCACGCGCAACCGCGCGCCAGACGCGGTGCCCACCGCGCTAATGGCGCAGTACTACACGCAACGCGCCAGTGCCGGGCTGCTCATCACCGAAGCCACGGCGATCAGCCAGCAGGGTCAGGGTTACGCCGACGTGCCCGGCTTGTACGCCGAGGAACAGGTTGAAGCCTGGAAAAATGTGACGCAGAGCGTGCACGCCGCTGGCGGCAAAATCGTCTGTCAGCTCTGGCACGTGGGCCGTGTCTCGCACACCAGTCTGCAGCCCGGCGGTGGCAAACCGGTGGCGCCGTCGGCCATCACCGCCAAGACCAAGACCGTGCTGCTCAAGAGCGGCGTGCCGGAGTTTGTCGAAACTTCCGAGCCGCGCGCGCTACAAGCCTACGAGTTGCCCGACATCGTGCACGCCTACGCCGCTGCCGCGCGCAACGCGGTCGACACTGCCGGTTTTGACGGCGTTGAAATTCATGGTGCCAACGGCTACCTGCTCGACCAGTTTCTCAAGAGTGGCTCCAACCAGCGCCGCGACGACTTTGGCGGCAGCATTGAAAACCGCGCCCGCTTTCCACTCGAAGTGGTGCGTGCCGTCACCGACGCCGTGGGCGCGGGCCGTGTCGGCATCCGCCTGTCGCCGGTGACGCCGGCCAACGACGCGTTTGACCCCGACCCGCAACCGCTGTTTGACTATGTGGTGCGCGAGCTGGCTGCCTATAACCTGGCCTACATCCACATCATTGAAGGCGCTACTGGCGGTCCGCGCGAGTTATCCGATCGCCCCTTTGATTACACCGGCCTGCGCCGTGCCTACCGCGCTGCGGGTGGCCGGGGCGCCTGGATGGTCAACAATAGTCTGGACAAGCCGCTGGCTGAACAGGTGGTGCGCGAAGGCGCCGACCTGGTGGCCTTTGGTCGGCCGTTCATCGCCAACCCTGATCTGGTGGAGCGCCTGCGGCGCAACAAACCTTTCAACGAAGGCGACCGCAGCACCTATTACGGTGGTGGTGCCAAAGGCTATACCGACTACCCGACGCTGGGTAAACCCTGATCCGCCCAAGCGCCAGTTCAACCGTTTTTTTGGAGAATCTGCATGACCCAGTCGAAAGCCCCGCACCAGCTGATGGCGCGTCAATTGTCGGTTTGGTCTTTGCTGGGGCTGGCGCTGGTGCTGCTTCTGGTGGGCGTGGCCATTGGTGTGCTGGAGTGGCGCAGCACACAGGCCATGCGTGTGTCAGCCGTCGCCGAGCGGGTCTTTGGCGTGGTGTCGGTGGCCGACGCGGCAGACCATACCAACCGCGAAATGGCCAAGCGCAATTTCACCAAGTTCCGCAACGAGTTTGACCCCCTGCCCAGCTACAACCAAGAGACCGGCGAGGTGCTCAGCTTTGGCGTGCCGGTCAACAATGACTTTGGCGCGGTCGACAAGTTCAACAAGGACACCGGCGGTGTGGCCACCGTTTTTGCCCGCAAGGGCGACGACTTCGAGCGCGTCACCACCTCGCTGAAAAAGCAGGACGGCTCACGTGCCATGGGCACGCTGCTGGGTGCGGCCCATCCGGCGCACAAGTTGATGCTGGCTGGCCAAAGCTACACCGGCCCGGCGGTCTTGTTCGGTACGCCCTACATGACGCATTACGAGCCGATCAAAGACAGCAGCGGTGCGGTGGTTGGGATTTTCTTTATTGGGTTGGACATTTCCTTGCAGCAGGCCGCGCTGGAGAAACAAATCTCTGAGGCGCGTTTTTTTGACACGGGCGGCGCCTATCTGATCGAGTCCAAGGGGGCACTCGCCGAAGCGCGTTTTCTGGTACATCCCACCGCCAAGGGCAAAAAAGTGCTCGAGGTTTTTCCCCAGGCAGAGAAGTTTTTGACCAGCGTGACGGCGCAGCAGGAAGGGCAATTCTTCGACGCATTGCCGTTTCTTGGCAACGCCAGCGGCAAGCGCTGGGTGGTGTTTCACAAAACCGAAGTGGGCAACCAGTGGCTGGTAGCGGAGGTGAGCGCCGCCGAGGCGATGGCGCAGTTCTGGACCAATATGCGCATCATTTGGGCGCTGTTGGGCGCCACTGCGGTGCTGCTTGGGGTGGGCTTGTATTTTGCGGTACACCGGGCGGTGAGCAAACCCTTGGGCGAGTTGACTGCGGCCGTGACGGCGGTAGCGCACGGCGATCTGACGCAGACGTTCCAGTCCAGCCGACGTGACGAGATCGGTGTACTGGTGGGCGAGACCGAGCATTTGCGCGGGCGCTACCTCAACGCTTTGTTGCAGGTACGTCAGGCCGCCGAGAGCATCAGCACCGCCAGCGCCGAGATTGCCAGCGGCAACCAGGACTTGAGCCAGCGCACCGAACAAACCGCCAGCAACCTGCAAAGCACCGCCAGCAGCATGGCGCAGCTCACCGGCACGGTGCAGCATTCGGCTGATTCGGCGCGCCAGGCCAACCAGCTGGCCGCCAGCGCCGCCGAGGTGGCCGCGCGCGGTGGTGCCGTGGTCGGTGAAGTGGTGACCACCATGAACGAGATCAATCACAGCTCGCGCAAAATTGCCGACATCATCAGCGTCATTGACGGCATTGCGTTCCAGACCAACATATTGGCGCTCAACGCGGCAGTCGAAGCAGCACGCGCTGGTGAGCAGGGCCGCGGCTTTGCGGTGGTGGCCTCCGAGGTGCGAAGCTTGGCTGGGCGCAGCGCCGAAGCGGCCAAGGAAATCAAGGCGCTGATCAACGCGTCGGTGGAGAAGGTCGACTCGGGCTCGAAACTGGTGCAAAACGCCGGCGACACCATGAACGAGATTGTGGCGTCGGTCAGAAAAGTCAGCGACATCATGGCACAGATCAGCGCCGCTGCGGCCGAGCAGTCCAACGGCATCGGCAATGTGAACGCCGCTGTTGGCGAACTTGACCAGATGACGCAGCAAAACGCCGCACTGGTGGAGCAGTCTGCTGCCGCTGCCGAGAGCCTGCGTGAGCAGGCACGGCGACTGGAAGAGGCGGTGTCGGTGTTCCACCTGACAGCCGGCCCCAGGTCCACCGCACAGGCTGGCTTGCAAGCGCCCAGAGCGGTCCCGCGGTTGGCCCAGTCCGCACCGCGTCAGATCGCCGCGCGCGCACCCGCCAAACTCGGCAAGCCGCGCGTTTCTGCCATCGGCCACAACCCCAGATAGGAGCACCCTGTGAACGCAGCCTTACCCATCGGCGTATTGAACGCCACCGTAGCCCAGGAGCAGATCAGCGCCCAGTGGGACCGCGACATCGTCGCGCGCCTGAGCGATTACATCGCCGTGCCCGCCAAGTCGCCCATGTTCGATCCCGACTGGGTGCAGCACGGCCACATCGAGTCGGTGGTGCAAAGCGCCGCCAGCTGGGTGCAGTCGCAAAAAGTGGCCGGGCTGACGCTCGAAATTGTTCGCCTGCCCGGACGCACGCCAGTGCTGTTTGTGGAAGTGGCAGCGTTCAGTGGTGCTACAAAAAACAAAGCTGCTTGCGCAAATACAGAAAGCGCTGCAGGTCAAAATGTCCTCATGTATGGGCACCTGGACAAGCAGCCCGAATTTTCTGGCTGGCGTGCCGACCTGGGTCCGTGGACCCCGGTTTACCAAGACGGCAAGCTCTACGGCCGCGGCGGTGCCGACGACGGCTACGCCATCTACACCGCCATCGCTGCCATCCAGGCGCTGCAAGCCCAGCACGTAGCGCACCCGCGCATCGTCGGCGTGATTGAGACTTGCGAAGAAAGCGGCTCGTACGACCTGCTGCCCTACCTGGACGCGCTGCGCCCGCGACTGGGCGATGTGGGTTTGGTGATCTGTCTGGATTCGGGCGCAGGCAACTACGACCAGCTGTGGCTCACCAACAGCCTGCGCGGCATGGCCAGCGGCACGCTCAAGGTGCAGGTGCTGAGCGAAGGCATCCACTCGGGTGATGCCAGCGGCCTGGTGCCGTCGAGCTTTCGCATCCTGCGCCACCTGCTCGACCGCCTGGAAGACAGCGCCACCGGGCGTCTGTTGCCGCAGCAGTTTCACTGTGAGGTGCCCGCCGACCGGATGGCCCAGGCGCAGGCCACAGCGGTCATTCTGGGTGACGAGCTGTACAAGCGCTTCCCCTGGGCCAATTCCTCTTGTGTTTCGGATTGCGGTGCCAGCAACAGCCAGAGCATGCTGCCCACCACCCAAGACCCGCTGCAGGCGCTGCTGTCGCGCACCTGGATTCCCACGCTCAGCGTCACCGGGGTCGACGGCATGCCCAATCTGCAAAACGCCGGTAACGTGTTGCGCCCCTACACCGCGTTCAAACTCAGCTTGCGCCTGCCGCCTTTGGTGGACGCAGGCACCGCCGTGGCACAGCTCAAAACCATGCTGGAAGACAACGCGCCCTACCAGGCCCGGGTGACCTTCTCGCCCGATTCGCACGCCAGCGGCTGGAACGCACCGAGCAGTGCGCCTTGGTTCGAGCAGGCCGTGCAGGCTGCGTCGCAAAGCTGCTTTGGCGCGCCTTGCGGTTACATCGGCCAGGGCGGCACCATCCCGCTGATGAGCATGCTGTCCACAGGTTTCCCCAAAGCGCAAATGATGGTCTGCGGTGTGCTCGGCCCCAAGAGCAACGCCCACGGTCCCAACGAGTTTTTGCACGTGCCCTACGCCAAAAAGCTCACTGCAGCAGTCGCGCAGGTGCTGGCAGCAGCGGCCACCGGTTCAAAATAAAAACCCCGTTTCACCCTGATGCAGAAAGCATAGATAGCTATGCTATTTGTATCAAAAGACAGATATGTGCAGCGGCAAGTGTGGCATCTTAGTGACCTGGTTTTGCAGTAAACCAGCTAGCTGGTAAACTGGCTTTCATGAAAACGACGCTTGATCTGCCTGACGAACTGGTGCGCGAGGCGAAGCTGCGCGCCCTGATGCAAGGGCGCACGTTGCGCGATTTGGTGGCCGACTTGCTGCGCCAGGGTCTGGGTTTAGACGCGGGGAAGGCGGCACCTGCCTTGCAACCTGATTCAATCGTGGCGCGGGGAGCCAATGGTTTGCCGGTGATTCACTGTCGCATGGGTGCACCGGCAGAAAGTATGACTGTGCAAGATGCGCTGCAGCTTGAGCAGCAGACGCAAACCCAGGAGGATATGCACCGTGCCGGCCTGCCTGTTTGACACCAACGTCTGGCTGGCGGCGCTGTTCACCACGCACCCGGCGCATCAACGCGCCCAGCAGGCTTTGCAGCAGGCCACAGCGTCAGCGCCAGCGGTGTTTTGCCGCGCCACGCAACAAAGTTTTCTGCGCCTGACTTCCACACCGGCCGTGCTCAAAGCCTACGGTGCCGAGGGGCTGACCAACCGCGACGCATTGCAGGCGCTCGATGCGCTACAAGCATTGCCGCAAGTGGTGGTGCGTGACGAGTCGCCCGGCGTGTTTGCCCTGTGGCGCAGCGCCGCCGCTTTGCCAAGTGCTTCGCCCAAAGTCTGGATGGACGCTTATCTCGCCGCTTTTGCCATCAGCGCTGGCATGCAGCTGGTGACGCTTGACCGCGACTTCAACAACTTTGTACCGTTGGGGTTGGACTTGCAGTTGTTGACGGCCTGAGTTTTACCCAACCGATTGACCCAACACTCGCCATTGCCGTTGCGGTCAAAAATGTTCACACCATGAACCCCACAACCTATATCGCCGGCGTCGGCATGATCCCGTTCGTCAAGCCGGGCGCCAGTGAACCGTATGACCAGATGGGCGCTGCGGCTGTCCGCCTGGCTTTGGCCGATGCGGGCCTGGACTATGCGCAGGTGCGGCAGGCTTTTGTTGGCTATGTCTACGGCGATTCGACCTGCGGCCAGAAGGCGCTGTACCACGTGGGCATGAGCGGCATTCCGATCGTCAACGTCAACAACAACTGCGCCACCGGGTCGACCGCGCTGTTTCTGGCGCGTCAAGCTATTGCGGCCGGGGCCGACTGCGTGTTGGCGCTGGGTTTTGAGCAGATGGCACCCGGCGCTTTGGGCAGCGTGTTCAAGGACCGGCCCAGCCCGTTTGACCCGTTTGACGCGGTCACCGACGCGCTGGTGGGCATGCCTGACGTGCCTTTGGCGCTGCGCTATTTTGGCGGTGCCGGGCAGCAGTACATGCGCCGCTACGGCATCGGGCTGGAGAGCTTTGCCAGCATCCGCGCCAAGGCCAGTCGCCATGCCGCCAACAACCCGATGGCGCTGTTTCGCAAAGAGGTGAGCACGCAGGATGTGCTGGATTCACCGACGCTGTGGCCGGGCGTGCTCACGCGCTTGATGGCCTGCCCGCCCACTTGCGGTGCGGCAGCGGCCGTGCTGGTGTCAGCAGACTTTGCCAAACGCCACGCTCTGCGCAGCGACGTGGCCCTGGTCGCGCAGGCCATGACGACCGATACACCCAGCACGTTTGCGTCAGGCGACATGATGCGGCTGGTGGGCTACGACATGGCCCAAGCCGCCGCGCAGCAGGTGTTTGAGCAGGCCGGTATCGGCCCCAAGGATCTGGACGTGGTGGAGCTGCACGACTGCTTTGCGCAAAACGAGCTCATCACCTACGAGGCGCTGGGTCTGTGCCCCGAAGGCGGTGCCGAAAAGTTCATCGCCGACGGCGACAACACCTACGGCGGCCAGGTAGTGACCAACCCGTCAGGCGGCTTGCTGTCCAAGGGACACCCGCTGGGCGCGACCGGGCTGGCGCAGTGTTATGAGTTGACGCAGCAACTGCGCGGCAGCGCCGGTGCGCGTCAGGTGGCTGGTGCCAAAACCGCGCTGCAACACAACCTGGGTCTGGGGGGGGCTTGCGTGGTGACGCTGTATCAGGCGAGTTGACCTCAGCCTTGCGCGCTGCACGTCAGAGCTTTTTAGTCTCGCCGGTCTTGGTTGCGATTTCATCCGGCACTTTTTCAACCCGTTGGATGATGGGCGCTGGCTGTGTGTGACCTGGGTCACGGACGCTTCAACCGCAGCGCTGCTCTAATGCCGTTTCTTTTTTATTCTGAGGCTGGATATGACATCAAATATTTCGAAGGTGGGGCGGGTGGCTTGTGCCGCAGTTGGGGCGGCATTGTGGTTGAGTTTGCCCGCGCTGGCGCAGGACGATGCTTTGTTGACTGATGCACGCAAAGTAGCTGGCGCTGTGCCACCCAAGCTGTTGGATATGCTCAACGCCCAAATCGCACAAGGTGGCCCCGCATCCGCAGTGGCGGTGTGCAATGAAAAAGCACCGCAAATGGCCAAGTCGGCTTCTGAGCAAACCGGGTGGGCGATTCGGCGCGTAAGCCTGCGCAACCGCAACCCCAAGGCGGTGCCAGATGCCTGGGAATTGGCTGCATTGAAAGATTTTGACCAGCGCACCGCCGCCGGAGAAAAACCCGCAACACTGGAAAAATTTGGCGTGGTGGACACGGCCAACGGGGGCAAGGAATACCGTTACATGAAGGCGCTGCCCACGCAGCAAGTGTGCCTGGCTTGCCACGGGGCCGCTGATGCCATTGCGCCAGAAATCGCCGGGAGAATTCACACGCTTTACCCGGCTGACAAAGCCACTGGCTATTCGGTTGGCGACATTCGTGGTGCCATCACGATCCGTAAAGCGCTGTAGATTGCGTCAGAGTTTTTCGGTCTCGCCGGTTTTGGGCTGCCATTTCATCAGGCGTTTTTCAACCCGCCCGACCAGGCTGTCCAGCGCCAGTGCAAAGGCGGTCAGCACCACAATGCCAGCCATCACGGTGTTGATGTCAAAGCTGCCTTCGGCCTGCAAAATCAGGTAGCCCACGCCCGAGCTGGAGCCCAGGTATTCGCCAACGACCGCGCCAACAAACGCCAGCCCGACGCTGGTGTGCAAGCTGCTGAACACCCAGCTGGTGGCGCTGGGCAGGTAGACGTGGCGTAGCAATTGGCGCGCATCGGCCCCCAGCATGCGGGCGTTGGCCAGCACCACCGGGCTGACTTCTTTCACGCCTTGGTAGACGTTGAAGAACACGATGAAAAACACCAGCGTGACCCCCAGCGCCACCTTGGAGCCCATGCCCAGGCCGAACCAGACCGAGAAGATGGGCGCCAGGATGATGCGCGGCATGGCGTTCATGGCCTTGATGTAGGGCTCCAAAATGGCGGACGCCATGGGGGCCAATGCCAGCCACAGCCCGCCGCCCAAGCCCAGCCCGGCACCGATGGCAAACGCCATCAGGGTCTCGGCCAGGGTTACCCACAGGTGCTGGTAAATGTCGGCATCCGTCACAAACCAGGCCCAGACGCGGCTGGCCATTTTGAGTGGCTCGCCAAAGAAAAACGCCGCCTGGGTGTCGTTGTCGAA